>JALWEA010000352.1 GCA_027039465.1 Calditrichia bacterium
TCAAAGTGCTGAAAAGAAAAATGTACGGTTTTAGAGATTTTGAATTTTTTAAGTTAAAAATTCTTGACCTGCATAATTATAAATTTGAGTTAAAGGGCACTTGATGTACTCAAAAACCGGAAGAGCCCTTTTTTTATTGTGCAATATGTGCAATTATTATGCAATCATTTTTTTAGTTCATAAAAACTCCTGCCCCACGTTTTTACGTTTTATAATGGCAGATTTATCGGACATATATCGGACATATCGGACATTATCCGTTTAAAATATAATAAGAACCTTTTTTCTCTCCTTTTTTTATTAAAATTGTTTTTTCTACTAACTTTTCTAAATCTCTGTATGCAGTTTTGTACAAAACATTATTCAATTTTTGATATTCTTTATTTGATATTTTTCCTTTTTCTTTTACGTATAAAACTGCTTTTATCTGCCTTTCATTAAGTTTGAGTTTTTCCAAATCATTCTTATTAAATATATCTTTTTTGAAAATTACCCAAAAATCACTTCCTTCATTTTTGAATTCAGGTGTTGGTAGTCCGTGTTTTTTACATTGCTCGGCAATTTTAATTGTTCCACGTCCCCAAGCTTCAATATATCCTGCTCGAAAAAATGCATTTGCAATATCAGGATTACGAGGTTTTGATGAATGCTTTTGTAACAATTTTTCAACGGTCCAATTTTCCGGTAGTCTGCCTTCATTCCAAATCATTAACTTATCATTATAAACGCTTATTTGAACCGGGAATCCATACGCATAATCCTTATGAGCAATGGCATTTAGCAATGCTTCGCGTATGGCTTCTTTCGGGTATTCGTAAGTTTCAATTCGGTGAATACCGTCATAAGAGATTATTGCTTTAATGTATTTGGTAAAAAGAATTTCGGTTGTTCTTTCAACTTGGTCAAATAAATTTCCGTGAACTTCATCTTGAAAAATCAATTCGGTATCCGATTGGAAATGTCCGATTTTTATAAAAGCGCCTGTTATAAATTTTTCAGGGTCAGGATGAAAAAGTAGGACAGTAGCTCTTTTGAGTGTTGATTTATCTAATAATTTTAAATTTTCAAGGATATTTTCGTTGCTTTCGGTTAGAACGCTTTCATCCATTCGTTTGTTTTTAAATGCTAACCTTTTGAACAACTCAATTGTTTCATTTTTTAGTTCCTTTATTGAAATTCCGGGAATTGATATACTATCCCAAGTTCTACCTTTCCTTTCAAGTAAGAATTTATCTAACGCAGCACCTTTTAATTCTTGCCGTGTGCTTCCACTCCTATAAAAATATTGTCCTTTATAGTTTACAGCGAAAGGCTGTGGATCAATAACAATTTCAAGATAATCACCCTTTCCGGTTTTATGTAAATTTACGTCAACTAAAATCCCAAGAACGTCTTTTACTTTGTTCGGAATGTCTTCAAGAAGTTTTTTTGAGTTTTTAACTCCAACAACTTCTCCTTTGTTATTTTTCCCAATAATAATCTTTCCGCCTGATGCATTAGCAAAGCCACAAATCCATTTCAGGTATTCGTCTTTCCAAATTTCTTTCCATTCAACATTTTGACTTTCTTGCATTTAATCTCTTTTCCTACAAAAATACAAAATATAAGATTAATTTGATGGCGGATATTAAATTAAGTGGTAATTTTTATCTTCCTTCCTTACACACAACGGTTATGTGTATGAGTAGTGGCGGGATTATCCGCACTTTTGTTAATTTTTGCATCATTGTTGATTTTATTCATATTGTTCATATTTAGCACTTTGCCCGCCATTACTTATACACAATGTTGTAGGGCGTATGTATTATATTGTTGTATCTCTAATTATTTTATAGAAAAGTTCTTCAGCGTCGTTTTCTGATAAATGTTTTGAACATTTCTCTTTAATTCTACGACCATTTTTTTTGAAATCAATAATCCACCCATTTCTATTAGAATACTTTACAATTTCATAACCATTTCCAACCCAACAATTTTCATCAATTGGTCTCCAATCAATAGAAATCTTTATTTTTTCCAATGCTTGCCTAAATTGAGTAGTATTTTGAAAACGTGTAGTAGTAGAATTATGAATAGCCTTATTTACGATTTTTATTACTTTATTTGGAATATGAAGTAAATAAATACGTTTGGGATATTTTTTCCTTTTGACCGCTTTTTCCCATTCATCAACAGATTTAAAATCAAAATCCATTTTTTCAACATTATTCAAAAGTCTGTAAAAGGTTACACCCATTGCATAAATATCACTCAATTTATTCATTGGAGAACCTTGAATTACTTCAAGAGGTTGGTGAGGTCTATATCCGAATGTGTCAGGAGGGTCAATATGATAGTCTATTGCCAAACCAAAATCAGATAATTTTGCTTCTCCACTATTCCCAATTAAGATATTCCCTGGTTTTATGTCCCTATGTAAAATATCATTATTATGTGCATGTTCTAGCCCAAGTAATGCTTCTTCAATAATTTTTATACTTTCATAGATTGAAACAAATCTCTTTTCGATACGATTTTGCACCGAACCGTTTGCAAGATATTCCATTGCGATATAAACATGTGGATTACCTTCATAGATTGTAACATTAACTTCCTTAACATCAACAATATGTTTATGCCTACATTTTTCCAACGTTTGTGCTTCTCTTATTGCCTGCACAAATTTATTAGGATCAGGAACCCTAATTAATTTTATTGCTCTATCAACTTTTAAATAAGGGTCAAATGCATGAAAAACAAAACCAAATGCCCCATTGCCAAGGTAGCCAATAATCTCAAACTTGTTGATTTTTTTGGGAATTCTCACATTCATAACAAAAACCAAGCAGTTAATAATGCATCTTTTGTTTGTTTATCCCAATATGGTGGATGAGTTCCTATTATACTGTCAATATATTCATAAACATTATCTTTTTTCTTTAATCCAAATTTTGTTGCATTAATACCTTGACTTGTAAAATGTTGAATTGGAATACCTTTTTTGTGGCAAGAAAGATTTAAAATACCAAGTGGATAAATTGAGTTCTGGATTGATCTTGTAGATGATAATGTTAGTGGAATTTTATATCCAACTTTATCTGGGGTATGTTTGTTTAACAGTAAATTTATTTGTGTTTCAAACCAACCTGCTAGTTCCGATATTGACATTGATTTTGGATAAACAATTCTATCCTTTTCTATTAAATTCAAATGTTCGCCATTTTTTTCAATGACAGCATATCGGAAATCATTTTTCGTAAAATTAAATCCTATATTTTTCATATCGTTATTTTTTATGCCCTACAACGTATGTACATATTTTATGGTTCTTATCCGCCCAAATTGGGAGTATAAGAACAATTGTTTATATTTTTCTTTCTACAATTCATTAATAATTCTATCAAAAACCTATAATTTAGATTATTGCTTAACGTATTACACTACAAATCAATCCATTAATTGTAAAGCCACCTTTTCACCGTTTTTTTCATTGACCAATTTCAATTTGCCATTTTCAAGTTGTAATTGTTTATTCGCATTCAGTAATTCAATACCGTAAACCGATCCGTCCGGAGCAAGATCAATCACCAATTCATCGCTGATTTTTACGTATTACAGCCCTTTGGTTTTCGGCCTGAAACGTATATAGGCAATATTGTATTTTGGATCAAAACTTTTTTCAATTCCGGATCTTCGTTTTTGGTTACACTTTTCAATCCGGTTTGGGATACTCAAAAAATCCCTTGCCCGTCTTACGGCCCAAATGACCGGCGCGCACCAGTTTGCGCAGCAAAGGACAAGGACGATATTTTGATTCGCCCAGCTCGCGGAACAAAGTTTCCATCCAGGCCATTAATTCGTCCAGCCCAATCTGGTCGGCCAGCGCCAAGGGCCCTTTGGGAAAATTGTAGCCCAATTTCATGGCCGTATCGATATGCTCGGCTGTGGCCACGCCTTCCATCAAAATATGGATGGCTTCGTTAATCATAGGTACAATAACGCGCGTTGTGATGTAACCCGGATATTCGAATACCTCAACCGCCGTTTTATCGAGCATTTCGGCAAACTTACGAATGAAATCGTAGGTTTCATCGGAGGTTTTCAAACCGCGTACGATTTCGACCAAGGGAATTTTAGGCACGGGATTCAAAAAATGCATGCCGATCACCCGTTCCTGACGATTGGTGGCGGAGGCAATTTCCGTGATACTCAAAGCGGAAGTATTGGTAATAAAAATCGTTTTGGGATCGCAGATTGCATCGATTTTGCGCATGAGTTCTTTTTTCGCTTCCAAATTTTCCGAAATCGCTTCAATGACCACATCGCCGTAGATGGCATCATTGATGTTCGCCGAAACTTTGATCCGACTCAGAATGGCTCTTTTTTCACTCTTGGTCAAAGTCCAACGGGCGATTTCTTCATCCATGCTTTGTTCCAGCAGTTCCAAGCTTTTCTTTGCGGTTTCTTCGTCTTTCTCAATCAAAATCACTTCCATCCCTTTGGAAGCCACCAACTGGGAAATGCCGCGCCCCATGGTTCCGGCGCCGATTACCACTACCCGCTTTATCAACTCGCGGTCTTCAATCTCACCCAATTCGTCCTGACGCAACATTTCGAGATTAAGAAGTTCTTCGTTTTTATTATCTTTCTCAGCCATTACTCAGCTCCTAATTACTTGGCAAGAAATTGCTTTCTTCATTTTTACGTCGTCTTAACCGACGATGTTTTTTCCAACTCTCGTTCGCCTTTTTACCCTTTAGCTTTTCCGAAAGTAATTTACGACAAAACAATCGATTTCTAAAGTTAATTTGCAATAAAGAATCGAATCCACCCCGAACTTAATTCGCGGCTTTTTTTACGATACAGCGGAACCGAATCAGTAAGGCTCGTAAGCCCCAAAATTTCGGTTCCGCTTTAAGGCGGTTTTAACAGGATTATTTTTCGAACGATAAATTCGACCCGCTACCGACAAAACATTGCTAAGAATTTATCCTGTTCGATAAAAGTCAGTCCATCAAACCGTTTTCCAGCAATTCCTTTTCCGTAAAGAAAAAACTCAACTCAACTTCGGCGTTCTCGACCGAATCCGAAGCATGGATAGCGTTTCGTCCTTTGCTTTCGGCGTATAATTTACGAATGGTGCCTTCTTCCGCCTCGGCGGGATCCGTTGCGCCGATCACTTTACGCAACTCTGCAACGGCATTTTTCTTTTGCAAAGCCAATACGACCACAGCGCTTTCGGTCATGAACTCAACCAGCTCATCATAGAACGGGCGGCCTTTGTGTACCGCGTAAAATTCTTCGGCCGTCCTTTTCGTCAGACGCAACATCTTCATGCCGATGATTTTAAATTCTTTTGCCAAAAGATGATCAATGATTTTACCTTGCAAATTTTTCTGCATGGAATCCGGTTTTATGATTGCCAACGTACGTTCTTGCATTGTATTCTCTCCTTTTAAATTTTGAACAGATCTGCAGCGGCTATAATTAGCTGTACCACTACAACTTAAGTTAATTAATTACGTCAGAATTTTTTGAGAAATTTTTCTCTTAACACTCCATTTTAAAACCATGATCGACAAAATGTGAAAATTCACGGGGAACAAACCCCGCGAATTCCAAAGCATTCTGCTTCTCATGGCCTTGAATAAATTTTATTTTCCCAGCACCTGAGCAACCGTTGCCCCAATATCGGCCGGGCTCTTGCAAACATGAATACCCGCTTCAGCCAAAGTTTTCATTTTTTCGGCAGCCGTGCCGTGTCCGCCGCTGATAATGGCGCCGGCATGTCCCATGCGACGTCCGGGAGGAGCGGTTTGCCCGGCAATGAAGCTCACCACCGGTTTGTCAAAGTTTTCTTTAATCCATGCGGCTGCTTCTTCTTCCGCAGTTCCGCCGATTTCACCGATCATTACCACCGCTTCGGTATTCGGGTCATCTTTAAATAACTTCAAGGCGTCAATAAATCGTGTCCCGATGACCGGGTCGCCACCGATACCGATACCTGTGGACTGCCCGATGCCGCGTTCGGTCAATTGATGCACCGCTTCGTAAGTTAACGTGCCGGAACGGCTGATAACGCCCACCGTGCCGGGTTTGTGAATGAATGCCGGCATAATGCCCATTTTACCGATACCAGGCGAAATAACACCAGGGCAATTGGGGCCGATCAAATGCATGTCTCTGTCTTTAATGGCATTGTAAACCTTGACCATATCCAAAGCAGGGATGCCTTCGGTAATACAAACCACCAACTCCAGTCCCGCATCCGCAGCTTCCAAAATGGCATCGGCCGCAAAAGGCGGCGGTACAAAAATCACCGAAGCATTGGCGCCCGTTTCTTTTACGGCCTGTTCAACCGTGTTAAAAACAGGAACTTTGTCATCGAACATTTGCCCGCCTTTACCGGGTGTAACACCGGCCACAACGGGCGCTTTGGTATTGTATTCCATCATTTGTCGGGCATGGAACGAACCTTCCGATCCTGTAATTCCCTGCACCAAAATACGCGTTTTTTCAGTGAGCAGAATACTCATTCTATCATCTCCAGTATTTAAAAGTTTTTCGATTCTATTGATTAATAGTTAATAGTTAAGAGTTAAGGGTTAAGAATAACCAACGCCCTACGTCTTACGCCAATGTACTCTTAACTAATTTTTCAAAACTTCAACCGCTTTTTGGGCGGCATCAGCCAAAGAAGTGGCTACGGTAAATTCCAGATCCGATTTTTCCAGCATTTCGGCGGCCTCTTCGGCATTGGTTCCGGCCAGACGAATGACCAACGGCACGTTCACATCAATGGATTGCACCGCTTCAATAACACCCTGAGCCACGCGATCGCAACGAACAATACCGCCGAAAATATTGATCAGAATTGCTTTCACATTGGGATCTTTTAGAATGATTTTAAATCCGTTGCGCACAGTTTCCACGTTGGCGCTACCGCCGACATCCAAAAAGTTTGCAGGCTCACCGCCGGCCAATTTGATGATATCCATGGTGGCCATGGCCAAACCGGCACCGTTCACCATACACCCCACGTTGCCATCCAATTTGATGTAGTTCAAATGATATTTGGATGCTTCCACTTCCAGCGGTTCTTCTTCATCCAAATCGCGCAATTCCAAAAGTTCGGGATGGCGGTACAAGGCGCTGTCATCGAAATTGATTTTGGCATCCAAAGCCAGTACATCGCCCTGCTTGGTAACCACCAACGGATTGATTTCGGCCAGGGAAGCATCTTTGGCCATAAAGGCATTGTACAAGGCCATCATAAATTTGACGGCATTATTGACCTGCTTGCCGCTCAGGCCCAAACCAAAGGCCAACTTGCGCGCCTGATAGGCTTGCAATCCCAAAGCGGGATCGATCCATTCTTTCAGGATTTTTTCCGGTGTTTCGGCGGCAACTTTTTCGATTTCCACCCCGCCTTCGGTACTAGCCATCATCACCAGTTCCGACTTTGCCCGATCAAGCACCACACCGAGGTACAGTTCACGATCGATATCAACGCCCTGTTCGATCAGAACTTTTTTTACGATCTTGCCTTCGGGACCGGTTTGATGGGTTACTAATTTCATGCCGATCATCTGCTCGGCCAGTTGTCGAACTTCGTCCAACGATTTGGCCAATTTTACGCCACCGCCTTTACCACGGCCGCCGGCGTGAATCTGCGCCTTAACAACGGCAATGGAAGTTGGCAGTTTTTTGGCCGCTTCAACCGCTTCTTCAGGCGTAAAAGCAACATAGCCTTCCGGAACGGGAACGTTAAATTCTCTTAGAATTTGTTTGGCTTGATACTCATGAATCTTCATTCGATACTCCTATAAAAAACCTTGTTCACTATGGTTTCAACTGAGAAATGGTAATATAATGATTTATTCGAATCATGTAAACCAAATTCGATGGTATTCGGGCATAAAAACGGGAAAATATGGGTAAAGAAAATCATTTATAATGGAAGGAATCCGTTTGCCTGGCATCTGACTGATTGCTATCAGTCAGATGACGCACGTTTTTGGACTGATAGCAATCAGTCCAAAAATTTTGAACCTTATTTTATCTTGCTCAAACAAAGCCTATTCCATTTGCCATTGCATGCCAAATAATATCTGACTGCGTTCGATTTGCCTGGCCTTATCATTGATCTTTTTAATGAAAAAGATATTGCTTAAAGCGCTAACGGAAATTGTTAAGCCGGATATTAATCGATATTTGGTTCCGACCGTCAGAAAGGGCGTATCTTCCAATCCGTTTTTTGTCTCCGGAAATCGACCGCCGGTAAAAGCGCCCAAACGCACTTGCCAACGTTCCGCCGCTTTAACGCTTGCCCCAAACGCCATGTGCAAGCGATTGGGATAGTAACTTGCAATTTTTTGCCATTCCTGATACTCCACTTTAAACATCACATCCAAAAAATCGGCTGGTTTTAGATGAAAACCAAAATCAAGGAACCAGGGTAAACGGAACGGTCTCTTTGATTCTTTGGAAATATATACAATACTATCGGCATTATTAATTAAAGGCGCGCTCAGTTTAAATTTGTAAGTAAGCGGTTCAAAATAACGGTAGGCCAAAGCAAATTGAATCCGATCGTTCATCTCATAATTCAGGCCAAAATTTAATGTGTAACTATAGGCGGGGTCGGAAATTATTTTTCCATATCCCATTCTGCCTGAAAAATAAAAGCGTGCCAAGCCTACTTGCGCTCCGAGGCTTAATCGTGAAAATATTTGCCGATTAACTCCGACAAAAAAGTTTTGGATATTTTGATCCTCGGTATTGGATATAAATTCTCCGGTTCCTTCCGGATGTTCCACCGTAGCAATTTGCATCCTGAATTTCTGTTTAAAATGGTAGATGTTTTGATAACCTAAAAACAAAGTAACCCGGTTAAATTGACGAGCCAATAACAAATGCGACGGCAGGAGCCAGAGGCTACCCATCTTCACTTCCAAATTTTGATCAAGAAAAAAGCGCTTTTCAAATTGCCGAACCCCGCCTAATAAAAAAGTGTATTTCGTTCGTGCTTTCCATGCCGGATTGTAAAACAAAACTTCAGCGTTATTCGCATCCGCAATACCCGCTCCCCCGCCGGCCCAATAATCGACGCCCGTAGGCACAAATCCGTTATCATAAATCATAATGGGCCCTTGCACACGATCCCTGTCCCCGGCATAAAGCAAACCGAATGCAAACAGAACAAGTAGAATCAGGAGATTGTTAAAACGCATCATGGTGCTCCCCTATCTAAAAATACACGCATGGTTTTAAAATAAAACAAGAATTATTCCAATTTAAAAAGAATTGTTTTTAAGCCCAAATGCCGCTTGTTGTAAGCATTAAATTTTGGACAAAAAAAATTTTACTGAATTTTCACGAAAAATTTACCGATTGAATGAAAAATATTCATAGCAATCAAGATAATAACTACGCCGGACTGCCACCGCCCCGATAAATCGGGATTTACTACGATGTCAGGAACTATGGCTGGCACCATAGATTATTAAGACAGCGACATGAATTAATTGGGAATTAGGAACTTGAAACTGGTGTGGCAATCTTGTCGAATAACGGACGCACCAGCCACCTGCAAAAAATAGTAGCAAACCGACACTGCAACGCCAGCCAGGCATTAATTTCCTTTTTTAATATTCCGTGGCGAATCCCTGATCACCTATTAAAATAAAAAAACATCCGCGCCAATCCGCCCAATCCGTAAAATCCGCGTTCTATTCCTTCCTCCGAAAATACGCTGTCAAAAACGTCCCCAACCCCAAAACGTAGGCTAAAATAAACAACCACCACGGGTAATAATCGGGAACCTGCCCGTGAACAACCGGCCCGGTCTGCCAAAAGAAGGTTATCAAAATAAGCAAAGCGGCAACAATCTCAATCAGCCAAACGTTTTTACTAAATGCCGCCCCGTCAAACTTGGACGGATTCTTGAGCATGAGCAAGGCCACCAAAATAAATCCCACACTCACCAACGCAGGCGCCAACCACGGCCCGATCCACGGCGCCGGAATCAAAAACAAAATATCCCATTCCGTCAAGGATGACGGCCAGTTGAGCAATACCTTAAGCCAGAAATAATAAAACAAATCCCAAACGCCAAACAAAAACAAAAAAGCCACAAAACGCACGCGGAAACGGGCATTCAGCAAAGAGGCGACAAACCAAAGCATAATCAAAGTGGCCAATTCACGACCAAGCTCAACGACGGCCACATTTGTGGGAATGATTTTTAAA
>JALWEA010000353.1 GCA_027039465.1 Calditrichia bacterium
TTGGCGTCCACACGAATGGGTTTGTCTTTGGTCACGCTACGCACCGCATTGATAATTTCCTTATCCCGATTTGTACCTACCTTGACCTTTAGAATAGGATAGGGTTCGGCTTCACGAACTTTTTTCTTGATCATTTCAACCGTATCAATGCCGATCGAATAGGAAGTCAGCGGCGCTTCGGCCGTATTCAATCCCCAAAGCTTGTACAATGGCTGATTAAAGGCTTTACCGATCCAATCCATCAATGCAATATCGATGGCCGCTTTGGCGCAACTTTGATCGGTAATCCGTTTGTCAATGGCTTCTTTAATGTCCACATAATGGAAGAGATTGGTATTCTTCAAGATGTCTTCCGCGCCTCTGATGCGATTGGTGGTTTTTTTGTAGTCTTCGCCGTAACGCACGTTTGGCGCCGCTTCCCCGTAGCCCACAATGCCGTCACGTTCAATGCGCACGAAGACATTGTTTTTAAAATTGCTGGAATTGCGCGAAATCGTCCAGGTGTGTTTTAAAATTAATTTCTTTGTTTTTATGTCGATTTTCATAGGCCCCGTTCCTGAAATTTTGGGTTGAGATTTTGAGCCGGTGCTGGCCGATGCCGAGCTGAATAACGAAAAGCCCAGAATCGATGTGCCGGACAGCCGTAAAAACTGCTTACGTGTTAACATTTTACATCCCTTTCTATTTTAAAATCGCAATGAAATACCGAATTAACCGGCATTTCCTAATGTAAATTGGCTTTCTTTGGATTTCATCCGTCGCCAAACGCTTTTTATCGCGCTAATAACCGTTTAATCTTTTTCAACGTATGTTTGCGGTAAGCGCTGTAATCGGAATCCTGTTCGTTAAAACTGCTCAGGCGAACTTCACTGTCCTGATGAATAAAGCGGTAACCGCCCAAACTCAACCCCACATGCGTAATCCGCTTGCCCTTGCCGAAAAAAAGCAAATCCCCAGGTTCTACATTGGAAAAATCTTTAACCGGAATTATTTCCTCCCCCTCCAACGCTTGCTGGCGCGCATCACGCGGCAATTGAATGCCGTTGGCTTTAAACACGGTTTGGACGAACCCGGAGCAATCACAGCCCTTTGCCGAGTTGCCTCCCCACAAATAGGGAATCCCCATTAATTGATAAGCAACATCCAATACTTGTTCGGCTTTTACTTCTTTAGGATTTTTAACGACGACCGGCGCCAAATGTTTGGTAAGCACGTAGCCTTTTCGCCCGTCCGGCAGTTGAACCAGCGTCCATCGTCCCTGCCTCTTAATTTTTTTAACAATGCTGTTGAGAACCGCATCGCAAACCGGAACCGCTTCGGATGATGGCTGGGTAAAAATACGATCCACCGGAACCGTAAAACGAAGTAACGGGCCTTTTTGCCATTGTTTTACACCGGCCGAATCCGTACGCGTGAAGGAGATTTCGGTCATCCAGCCCAAATAGCCGTAATCGGTCTGAATGAAATACCAGCTTCCTTTGCGTTTTAAAAGTTTCAACACATTGCCGGTAATGCTTTGATCGATTAACTCCGCGGCATGACGCGGTTCGCGGCGGATATTGGATGTACTAACGGAAACCAACCCGAAGGTACTGTCACCCAAAGCGGGATCGGGCAAAACAATACTGCTGTCGACAAACGCGCCGGAAAGCAGGGAATCCAATTTCCGGACTACGAATTCATGCGCCTGTTTGATAGTTGTTTCGCCGTTAAGAACCCAATGTCCGTTGTGCCGCTGCAGATTGAATTCTGCCAAGGCAATACTTTTATCGGGAGCAAATTGTACCCGGGCTTGCTTTTTAATGCTCTCGAATCGATTTAAAATTCGTCCTTTATCGGAGCAGGAAATTACCAGAAGGATACCGATGAATACAAATAGGGCTTTTCGCATAAATAATCCCGATTAATTAACCTTAAAATTTTATTTTGTTAATTTAATGAACAAACCAACGTTTAGCAATCAAAAAAATTTGCACCTTTTGTTAACGATTTTCGTATTTTTATTCTAACCGTGATTCACAAAAACGGAGCAAAAGAATGAAACGTCTCTTTCTCTTTCTACTCTTACCGGCTTACCTACTTTCGGCGCAAAACCATCCCATTCGTAAACAGGTGGAACAATTAATAAAAACACACCGTTACGATCAGGCCGAAAAAATATTACTCCGGCACAAAGACAAGCCGGATGCCTTGTACTATTTGGCGGTGGTTGATTTGGTACAGGGAAAGTTGGACAAGGCTGTTGATCGGGCTGAAGAAGGTTTGAAAAAAGATACGAACAAAGCGCGATTTTACGAACTGCTGGGTGATATTTATGCGGTTAAAGCGCAAAATTCGGGCATGCTTTCTCTGATCTTTACCGTCGGTAAGATCAAAAAAAATTGGCAGAAAGCCATTGCGCTCGATTCGACGCGGCTTTCGGCCTATCAAAAATTGTTTTCTTTCTATTTGATGGCGCCAGGCTTTGCAGGCGGAGACAAAGACGAAGCATTCAAACTTGCGCAAAAGGTTTTGAAAATCAATCCGGCCGTCGGACAAACCATGTTGGCACAGTATTATCAAAAAGAAAAACAAAGCGATAAAGCGGAGCAGGCTTTTACCAAAGCAATAAAGTTAGCCCCCGACAGTGTAAATATTGTTAAAGAGGCGGCCTATTTTTACCTGACCCAAAAGAAAATCAAAAAAGCACGCCAACTTTTTGACCGAATCCTTACGTTGAAACCGAAAGACCCGTTTTCTTACGATGCGCTCTCGGATTGGTATTTTAAAACAGGCAAAAAAGATTCGGCGATTATTGTTCTGGACAAAGCGCTGAAGATTGATTCCCTGAATCAGCAAATCTTATTTAAGAAAGCCCGCTTCCTGGCCGATTTGGGTCGGTACGACGAATCACGTGCGCTTTGCAACCGATTGCTAAAACAGCAAATGTTCTTCGCCCTGCGTAAACAAATTTTAGGGTTTCTGGAGAGAATTAAAGATAAATAGGCTCCCGTAGGGAAATTTGCACATAGCTTATGGCTTTAGCCATGGGTCTGTAAATGCACAACAAATCGTCGTCCCGAAGGGACGATTGAATTTAACAATCTCAATTTATCAACCGTCCCTTTCGGTTTTTTTCGGACTGATTGCTATCAGTCCGAAAACATTTGTCATCTGACTGATAGCAATCAGTCAGATGACTACAAAACGGAAAATGATGTTATTACCTAACATAAT
>JALWEA010000354.1 GCA_027039465.1 Calditrichia bacterium
CGGCTCTTGGACGATCATCTCTCGGATTTCGTTTAGAATCGGTTCTGTAAAATTTTTTCCATAGATTTCCATACCCCGAATATAACATATTTACCCCCCTGTGTCAAGTGTGTACCCAGTTCAGTCTTCGAAGAGAGGGGGACGTCATTTATTGGCAACATAGACTTAGCCTTGATTGCTGTGTGAGTAAAAATCAGCATCGAATATTCAAAATTTGAAAAAATCCTAAAATCACGGTATTTTTTTCAAAACTTTCTCTAAAAAATATGATTATGACATTAACGCTGAAATTTGTGGTAAAAAATGCATTTTTTTGACCCACCATCTATGTGACTCCCCCTCCCTGCGGTGGTCGCAGGGAGGGGGAAGGGGGGGTAAGACACAAAAATTCCCATTTAATGAAAAATCAACAGGTTAAATATGTTTTTTAGGAATAAAAGACATAATCCCTAAAAATAATGCTTATTCTTATTAGCAATTGTTCATCATTTCTTAACGTTAAAAATTATTCTACTTCCTTCTCCCCGAAGCATCGCGGTGCGGTAGCCCCAAATCCGTGACTTCCTTTAGCGCCTGGCGATTAAAAACCGGCCCTTCCACGCAAACCCGTGCCCCGCTACCGTCCAATACGCATTGCCCGCAAATACCGATCCCGCATTTCATGTAACGTTCCAAAGTAAATTCGTAATCAATACCAAGGGGATCCAGCAATTCCTTTAATTTCACAAACATGATTTCCGGCCCGGCGGCGTAAACAAAACGGATGCGGTGATCGGAAATAATCTGCAAAACATCATCCGTAACCAGGCCCTTTTTACCCATGCTGCCGTCATCCGTGGTAAAAAAACAGCGCTCCGACCGGCGTTCAAAATCCGTGGCAAAAATCAGTTCGCTTTTATTGGTGGCTCCCAATAAAGAAACAAAACGCAAACCTTGGGCGCTCAACGCCTGCGCCAGCAAATGCAACGGAGCAATACCGATGCCGCCGCCCACCAGCAAGGCATCGTTTTGTAGCGAAAAGCCATGGCCGAACGGACCACGAATTCCAACGCGATCACCGGGCTTTAATTCCATCATGGCCGAAGAAAACGGGCCGTAGGCTTTAACCGAAATTTCCAACCAGTCGTCGCCCAAAGCCGAAACTGAGAACGGTTTTTCATCCAAACCCGGGAGCCAGACATTGACAAACTGTCCTGGCAGGGCATCCGTCATGCGTTCAAAATAAAAACTTTTCACCGTCGGACTGTGCTCGATAATGCGCAAAACCGGATACGTTTTCATCATATCACTCATGAGCCAGCCCCCGTATTTCAGCCGGAGAAGTAAATCCGTACTTCGTCAGGTAATCCTGAATACCGCGATTGACTTTGCGGAAGATTTCCATTCCCTGATAATACACACCGCTACCGATGCCGATTAAAGTGGCGCCGGCCAAAATCATTTGAATCGCGTCTTCCGCCGTGGTTACGCCACCCGTGCCTATGATGGGAATGCGCACCTGCTCGTAGGCTTCGAACACCGACTTAACGGCAATAGGCAAAATGGCCGGTCCGGAAACGCCGCCCGTTTTATTGGACAAAATCGGTTTGCGCACGTCGATGTCGATCAACATGCCAGGCCCTACCGTGTTGATGAGCGTCAGGGCGTCGGCGCCGTGATCTTCACACACTTTGGCCATGCGTCCCACGCCCGGGCCGTGCGGGCCTAATTTCACGGAGATCGGAATATTACCGGCGTACTTTTTAACAATCTCGGTCACCTTGGCCGTATCCTGCGGGCTGTCGCCAAAAGGCGTCCCGAATTCCGATCGTACATTAGGGCAGGAAACGTTCACTTCAATCAAATCGGGAGACGCTTCCACCAGTTGTTGGGTTACCTCGCCGTACTCTTCGATGGTGCGACCGAAAATCGAAGCAAAAATCGGCGCCTCACATTGGGCTTTAAACTTCTTGATTTCCTTAATAACTTCTGCAACGCCCGGATTGGAAAGCCCAACCGCATTGAGCAATCCGTGACGGAAAGGCAAAATACTGGGATTGGGGTGCCCTTTGCGTCCTTCGGTATTAAACGATTTGGTGGTGACCGCCCCGGCACCGGATTCGACCACCCGTCTCATCGAATCGGCTGTTAAGCCCAAAATACCCGAGGCCAAAACCGTAGGGCGCTCCAGGTTCAAATTCAAAAAAGAAACATTTACCATGCCGCCTCACTTTATAATCGGTTGAAGTTCGGAACGGTCGAATATGCGTTCGCAATAGTTACATTTCACCTGATCGCTATTTTCGTCCACAGCCACAAAAACGGTTTCAATACCCGGCTGCAAATTGGTAATGCAATTGGGGTTTTTACATTTAAGTAAATTACGGATTTCCTTCGGTGCCTGCACCACAACCTTGCTGTACACTTTGTACTCTTTAATAGCTTTGATGGTCACTCCGGGCACGACAATGGAAATGTGCTGAATAATTTCCGGTGCCAGGAACTCCAACTGCAATTTAATCAGGTCTTTGCGCCCCAACTTTTTACTGTCATAATTCAAACCCAATGTAATGGGCACATCCTTCAACTCTTCGTAACGGGAAATGATTTCCAGAATTTTAACACCGTCTCCGGCGGGAATATGGTCAATGACGATGCCCAGTTTAATTTTGGGAATCATCAACATATTTTCGTTTTTCACGGCACTCATAATGCAACTCCCAAATGTTTGGTTAATATGGCCTGACGCATGATCACCCCGTTGCGCGCCTGCGGGAAGTATCCGGCAAATTTGGTTTTGTCCACATCATAGGCGATTTCATTCACGCGCGGCAAAGGATGCAGCACGCGCAAATGCGGTTTGGCGTCGGCCAGCATGGCGGCAGTTAACAGATAGCTGTCTTTAACTTTTTCGTATTCCAGCAAATCAGGGAAACGTTCCCGTTGGATGCGCGTCATGTACAAAATATCGCATTTGGAAATCGCTTCTTCCAGTTGGTTGGTTTCGTAGAAGTGATACTTGTCCGGCTCATCGGTCATCATAAAATATTTGGGCAGACGCAAGGATTCCGGCGCGACCAAAATAAAATTCGTTACGTCAAACTTCATCAGCGCCCGGATAAGCGAATGCACAGTGCGCGAGTATTTTAAGTCTCCCACAAAAGCTACCGTAATGCCGGAGATTTGTCCCAAATCTTTTTCGATCGTGAACAAGTCCAGCAGTGTTTGTGTGGGATGCTGATTGGAACCGTCTCCTGCGTTAATCACCGGTAAACGACTTTCCATCGCAGCCAGCCGTGCAGTTCCTTCTCCGGGATGACGGATGACCATAATATCGCAATAATTTTCCACCGTGTGAATGGTGTCGGTGAACGATTCCCCTTTGGAAACCGAAGTGGCCGATTGCTCGGCAAAACCGATCACGCTGCCGCCAAGGCGGTGCATGGCCGATTCGAAGCTTAAACGTGTACGCGTACTCGGCTCGAAAAACATGGCGGCCATAATTTTGCCGGGCAGCAGGCGGTAGCGCTCTTCGTCCGACATTGCTTCGACCAGATGCGCCACCCGCAAATAGTCTTTGATCTCATCAACGGTGAGATCGTCCATGGAAATGAGGTCTTTTTTCATTGTTTTCCTCTGATGATGGTTTTTATCTAATCAACTTATGTTCCATAAGTTAGTGAATATTGATCTTTATTCGTGAATTTAAATGCATCCAGCGCGGTTGCCGAGTGTTTCGCCGACGAAGTCATAATTGACTTTTCAAACATCAACGTAACAAGGCGGAACGTATCGAGGCGCCGCGCTAAGTCAGCACATCTTCCGTAGAAAACCTTTTGAGAAGTCCTACTAATCTCAAACTGCTAAGTAACCGCGTCTCGATACGTTCCGATAAATCGGAACTACTCTACAACCATGTCTCGATACGCCCTTCCGCTGCGCGGAAGGGCTACTCGACAACCGTTTTTTAAGTAATGAAATTAGTCGAAATACTTTTTTTCATCAACTGATGTTTTTCTCCTTTATAAACACCTTTTTGGCCAATTTGGGCAGTTCTTCATACTTTCCAAGTACTAATGCTTTTTTCTTTTTATGGCTCCACTTTTTCACTTGCTGTTCTCTTTGAAAAGCCAGCTCAATTTGATCATATTCTTCATAATAAACCAATTTAACCGGCAATCGTTTTCTTGTATATTCCGCCCCAAAGCCACTTTCATGTTGGATTATTCGGTAATGCAAATCCTTTGTACTTCCTGTGTAATAAGTCCCATCCGCACATAAAAGGATGTACATGTATGCCGTCATGATTAATCCTTTTTTGCAATTTAAAACATTGTACGACTCTCAGCGCGGTTACGAAGTGTTTCGCCGACAAAGCCATAATTGATTTTCAAAGCTCAACGCTGCAAGGCAAAACGTATCGAGGTACCGCGCTAAGTCAGCACATCTTCCATCAAAACACCTTTTGAGACCGTCCCATTAATCTCAAATTATTTAGCAACCGTGTCTCGATACGTCCTTCCGCTGCGCGGAAGTCCTACTCGACAACCGATTGCATTACTTTCTCCAAATACCCCGCCCGATCTTCTGCGTTCAATAAGGCACGACCGACAATCAAATAATGGGTCTGCAAAAAGTCGAATTGGCGCGGATCGCCACCCTGCTTCCCGAAACCCGGTGAGTAAAATATTGCATCATCGGGCTGATTCAGAGCCGTAAATATTTCCTTCACCGCCTGCGGTTTGGTTAGAGGCACGACAAATCGTTTGACGCCCAAACCGTAGGCTCTGGTGTAAATATCCAAGATCGCTTTATCGTCCAAATAACCGCCTTCCGAAATCCGATATTTGGGATGAGTCATGATGCCGCCTACAATCACGGTGCGCTGCGCTTCCTGTAAGGCTTTAACCCATGCTTCCAATGTAGCAGGTCCAGCCTGCGGGAAAAGAATTACTTCGTCAATACCGTTATCTTTCATTAAAGCCGCAAATTTACCACCCATGTCGGGAATGTCCGTAGCCGCTTTTTGATGATCGTAAATAATCGGCTTTTTCGAATAATAACGAATGGTTTCCACCACTTTTTTCAGGCCGAATGTCAATCCGGCGATAAAACCGATTTTGTAACCGTAAATCAACGGTGAAGTATCCACTTCCTGTACCAGCAATTCAATTTTTTTCAAATCATTCGTATCCAAAGCGGGAATCAATTTTCTAATACGTGCCATTTATACTCCTTCGTAGAATGCTTTCATGGTTTTGTAATTGGGATCGTTTTTCTTTTGTAAATAATCAATGATGTCGTTTAAATCAATAACCGCGGCAAAAGGGACACCCGCTAATTCATCGCTCTGTTGTTTGGTGCGCCGATCGACCGTCACAACAATTCCCGCCGGTTTGACGGCAAACGTTTCTTCCACCAAATGCATGGCTTCCAACTTGGTGCCGCCCGTTGTGAGCACATCATCCACAATAATGATCGTTTCGTCCGATTGCGGCTGATGGCCGACAAACATGCCCCCTTCACCATGGGCCTTGGCTTCCTTGCGGGAATAGAAAGTGTAAAGCGCCTGACCATATTCCCTGAAATAGGCCATGGCTGTTGCCGTTGCCATGGAAATGGCTTTGTACGGCGGCCCGTAAAGAGTGGTCACATTGGGAAAGGTCTGACGAATCGTTTGCGCCAATGCGCGTCCTAAAAATTCGTAGGCATCCCCCCGATTGACATCACCCAAATTAATAAAAAAAGGGGACTTCATTCCCGATTTAAGGATGAACTCCCCAAAGCGCAAGGCTCTTTGTTCCAACAAAAACTCAATGAACTCTTTTTTACTTATGTCTGTTTTCTTAAACGGCTTGTCCGGGTTCTTCATTAATGAATTTTCCTTTCCGATATTTAACGATTCCGTTAACCATAGTTTGTTCCACCTGCCAGCAGCAACCCACGTGCTCGTAAACGTTGACGCCGGCTTTCGTTACAATTTTTTTATTCACCGTAGCCTGCGTGGTTCTTTTAATAAAAACCAGATCGGCCAGGTTACCCTCTTTGATTCCGTCACGATGTTCGATGCCGTAGGCCTTGGCGGCGCCAGCACAAATCAGGCGATGCAATTGCTTCCAGGTGATTAAATTTTGATCGATCAGATTCAACATTAAAGGCAACACCCATTCAATGCCCGCAATGCCCGAAGGCGGCGCAGCGCTGCGCTTTTCGTTTTGTGTGTGCGGAGCGTGATCGGTGCCGATGAAATCGATTAAATTTTCGGCTAATCCCTGTTTTAAAGCATCCTGATCCTGTGCGGTACGGATGGGCGGATTTACCTTAAGCCACGGCCAAGCCTGCTGCACATCTTCCTGAGTGAAGAACAGATAATGCGGTGCGGTTTCCACGAACAAAGCAAAGCCTTCGTTTTTCATGCGGCGCGCCCATTGCATTTCTTCGGATGTATTGGCGTGGCATAAAATGACCGTCGGACGCTTTGCCGGTTCAAGCCGTTTTAAAGAGCGTTCGATTTTTTGCAAAGCGCTGACGATCGCCTTTCGCGGACGACGCTCATGATGCGGGAGGTCTTCGGCGGGATTAACGGGAAATTGACTTTCATCTTCGGCATGAATCGACACGCGATCGTACCATTCGAACAAACGGGTTAACAACGCTTCATCGGTTATTGAAGTCAACGAAGAAGACCGCGCCATAAAGATTTTTACCGACTTTACCCGGCTATCAATGGCATGCCTTTTATTGGTGGCATGGAATAAAATCCCCCAATTGACCAAAGATTTTTTGGCGAATCGCCCGGCCTTTTCCTGCCAACGTTTCATGGTTGTAATCGGCGGACGATTGTTGGGCATATCCAAAACCGTGGTCACTCCGCCCTTCAAAGCCGCCTTCGATCCGTTACGAATGCCTTCCTTGTAAACCTGTCCCGGTTCGCGAAAATGCACATGAGGATCGATCATGCCGGGCAAAATCAAATAGCCGCGGGCATCAAGGATATCTTCGTTTTTCTTCGGCTCCAATTTAGAACCGAAACGGGCAATGCGACCGTCTTCAATGCGCATGTTTCCTTCTTCAAAATATCCCCCGGGCGTCAGCCATCGGGCATTGCTAATAAGCATGGCGCTCCCTGGTTGTTGTTGGTTGATTCGTGTAATCGTTGTCGTTAAGAGTTAAGGGTTAAGGGTAACGTTATCCGTTATTCGTATATTCGTTAAGCGTTATCGGGAACTCGGAACTTGGAACTGAGGCGACAACCTTGTCTCGATACGTCCCGCTTGCGCGGAACTACTCGACAACCGGTTGCCTTTGTTTGCGTCCGGTTCCCGAGTATTCCGCCTTGGCGGAATGTATCGAGGGACGGACGCACCACCAATTGCCCAAACCGCACTTTCCGAATAACGAATAACGATGAAACCAATTCCCAGTTACAAGTTCCCAGTTCCCAGTATCAAACCCGATCCGATTCCAGCTTTTCCTTTTCAATGGCCTCCAGCGCTTCTTCGGCGGCGCCGGTCGGATATTGACCGGAAAAGCAAGCGTGACAGATGGGCAAATCCTTGTACAAATCGATCAAATCTTCCAAATCCTGATAAATAACGGCATCGGCGCCCAAATAGCGACGAATCTCATCCACTTCGTAATGGGAAGCCAAAATTTCCCGTTTGACCGACATATCGATTCCGTAAACACAAGGATGCTTAACCGGCGGTGAAGCGGAGATAAAATAGATTTCCTTGGCGCCGGCCTGTCGCAACATCTCCACAATGCGTTTGGAAGTGGTGCCGCGCACAATGGAATCGTCCACCACCGCCACTTTTTTGCAACAAACAATATCGCGAATGGGATTGAGCTTCTGACGTACCATTTTCTCGCGTTCCTGCTGATTGGGCGTAATGAACGACCGACCGATGTGATAGTTTTTGGCCAAACCTCGGCGATAAGGAATGCCCAATTCTTCGGCCATGGCCGAGGCAAAGAAATAGGCGGAATTCGGCACATCAATAATGATGTCCGGTTCCAATCCGGTTTTGCGAAACTTTTCGGCCAAACGTTTGCCCATACGCACGCGCTCACTAGCCACCAAACGGTTGTGAATCACCGAATCTTCGCGGGCAAAATAGATGTATTCGAATACGCAAAAGGCCTGCTGTTTGGTCACGCCTATTTTGGAATGGATGTGTCGATCGTTGTCAATGAAAATCATTTCACCTGGCTTTAAATCCCGCATGAGTTCGTAGCCTAAGAAATCAAAAGTCGTGCTTTCGGAAGCAAAAGCGTACACAACACCCTTATCGGTAAACTTGCGTCCCATGACCAACGGACGAATGCCGTAAGGATCGGCAAAGGCCAAAAATCCCTTATTGGCGATGATGGTAATGGCCGAATAAGCGCCCTGCACAATTTCCTGCACCTTTTGCACGGAATCGAAAATATCGTCCACGGAAAGATTGCGCAAATCCTTTTTTTCCAACTGAGTGGCCAGTGTGTACAAAATCAAAGCCACATCGTTGGAGGTGTCCAACAGACGATGATGCTCTTCGTACAGTTTGCGTCTCAATTCGTTAAAATTGACCACATTGCCGTTGTGCACCATGGCCAGTCCGTACGGGTAATTCACGGCAATGGGTTGGGCATCCACCGCTTCGGTGGAACCGATGGTCGAATAGCGCACATGCCCCAAACCGATCTCTCCGGCAAAGCGTTCAAGCGGAAAATGTTTGAATACATTGGTCACCGTGCCGCTGCCTTTGTGCATTTTAAAGCTGCCGTTGAATACCACGATTCCGGCAGAATCCTGTCCGCGATGTTGCAGGGTTTGTAATCCGTTAATAATTTCCGTGGCTACATTATCATAGCCGAATACGCCAATGACTCCGCACATTGTATGTTAATACTCCTGTTGTTTGGATTTTTATGTTATGAGTTAAGAGTTAAGGGTTAAGGGTTAAGGGTATAACAGCCGTAAACTATTAACCAATAACCCTTAACGCTTCACCTATTCCGTCAATACCTTGCGCAATGCCTGACTGTAAAACTCATGTTCGGCGGCCAACCCGCGACGCTCAACTTCTTCCAATGTGTCCGCTCCGCACAGATCCACTTCGCGCTGCGCAATAATCGGGCCGGTATCCACGCCTTCATCCACAAAATGAACGGTAATCTTGGTGGACGGTAATTTGTTCTCAAAGGCCCATTCGTAGCCGCCCACTCCCTGAAACAACCTGGTATCCGCCGGATGAATATTGATGATGCGGTTTTTGTACGCACGAATGAATAGCGGACTTAAAATTCGCATGAAACCGGCTAAAACCACGTAATCGATGCGGTAAGGCTGCAACAGCTCCAGCACTTCCCTTTCAAACGCTTCCCGCGATTTCCCTTTGGAAGGAATGGCGGCCACCGGCAAACCGAACTTTTTGGCGATTTCCAATCCCTTGGCCTGCGGTTTGTTGGAAAAGACCAACGCGATTTCGCACACATCTTTCAAAATGCCGTCCTGCACCTGTCGGACAATGGCTTCCATATTGCTGCCGCGTCCCGAAATAAAAATGGCAATGCGTTTCTTGCTCATGCTAATCCTTTTTTGCCAATGTCTTTGCGATAAAACATACCGTCAAAATGAATTTTGGGAATCTCGCCATAAACCTTTTCAATGGCTTGTTCCAACGTTGGCGCATGGGCAACCACGTTTAGCACGCGTCCGCCGGAGGTTACCAACTTTTCGCCGTCCCGTTTGGTTCCCGCATGGAAGATCAGTATGTCGTCGCTTAAATTTTCAATGCCCGTAATTTCTTTCCCTTTTTCGTACGAACCGGGATAACCGCCGGAGGCCAGGACCACATCCACAAAAGATCCGTCGTTGAATTCCACCTTCACCTCTTCCAACGTTTCATTCAGACTGGCTTGAATCAATTCCAGCAAATCGCTTTTCAAAGCCGGTAAAATGACTTCCGTTTCCGGATCGCCAAAGCGCACGTTGTATTCCAAAAGTTTAGGGCCTTCGGCCGTTAACATGATGCCGAAGTAAATCACGCCGTGGTAATCCAAACCTTCGGCTTGAATGCCGCGCAGCGTCGGTTGCACGATGTCGTTTTGGATTTGTCGCAACACCTCATCCGTGCAAACGGGAACCGGACAATAAGCGCCCATGCCGCCGGTATTCGGTCCTTTGTCACCGTCAAAAGCCGGTTTGTGGTCCTGCGACGGT
>JALWEA010000355.1 GCA_027039465.1 Calditrichia bacterium
AATTACAGGCTTTCGTTTTTTGGAAACAAAATAAAAAACACGATGCCATGATTGATTACACCTTTGTCGTCTTTGCCGATCCGTTTGCCTTAAAAGACGAATATTTAATGCTAAAAACATTCAGAAATAAATTTAAATTCCTAAAGCACAAATTAGGCAATGAGACCAAAGCCAGAGCGCGAATGGCTTTCGAGTTGTGGCACGACGGCCAAACCTACATCGAGGCGGCCCGACCTTCATTTGAAGCATTCGTTAAAGCAAAAATAGATCAATGGGCAAAAAAACCGAATGATCCGATTGCTCAATCTTTGCATTTTAACGGGCTGTTATTTTTAGCCGAAACCGAACGACTGCGAGCTTACCCTAATGCCCCCGGTCCGAATTTTGTCGCTTTGCAGGAAAAAATGCGGGAATTAAACTACGAGCAATACGCCATTTACGTCGATACCCTGAAATCCTTTAGAAATCTTTAAGCAGATCCCGCCACCTTACTATTGCTGCCACATAAAAGGAAGGACAATTGCATTCCCGAACTCAGCATTAATGCATTTTGCGCAGAGCCTCGTTCAGTAATTCTTCAATCCCGGAAAATTTTTGATCGTAATCTTTGCGTCCGCGACGAATAACTTCATAGGCTTCTTCTTTATTGTAAATGCCCGTAATTTCCGTACGGTGTTTTTCACTGCCCGGAATATCTTTGTAAGTCAGAAAATAATGTTTTAACCTTTCGATCAATTCTTCGGGCACGTCGGTAATATCTTCCCATTTGCGGAACAATGCGTCATTTTTCAGATAAGCCACGATTTTGTCGTCCGCTTCGTTGTTGTCAATCATACGAAGGCCGCCAATGACCACCGCCGGAACTAAAATATTACTCTTGGAAATGGGACGTTCCGTCAGCACACAAATATCCACCGGGTCTCCATCTCCGATAATATCCGTTCGTCCGGTTTTTTTGTTGCAATATTCGGCACTGTATTTATCCGAATAGGTCTGAGGAATAAATCCGTACAACATGGGCGGCATGGACGAAAAACGTTGCGGGCGATCAATTTTCAGTAATCCGGTCGCTTTGTCCAATTCATATTTTACCGTATCGGTCGGGACCATTTCGATATAGGCATTGACAATTTCCGGAGCATCTTCCCCGGTATCTACTCCGTGCCAGGGATGAGCGCGGAAAAGTAATCCCATTAACGACCAAACTGGTTCATTGTTTTTTTTCTTCATTTCGAATATCTCCTTCCCTGCTATTTATTATCTTTAACAGTTTAATTTTTTCGAGCTTCCGTTTGAAAATGTAATCTTTCTTGTGTAAACTTAAATTCAAATTGCGCCAAAGAGATCTTTAACAACGAATAGCGGCTGCAAATTTTTAAAGGCAACCCACCGGGCATTGGAATATCGGCCCTACAGGAATGATGAAAGCCCGATGCCGAAAGATAGCCGCAGAACGGACTCGGCCGAATGCCGATTTACTTCCAATTGATCTCTTTTATTTACCGAACGCGGATTAAAATTAGGCAGGTATTCGTTTAAATGCCATAAAATATTTCACCAAATTCGGAGAGCTCAAATGCAAAAGACTGGGACCAAATGGTTTTTGGCAATCCTCATTACCCTATTTGCCGCTTATTATCAAAGGGCTACCGGACCTACACATCCTTTGGTAGGGAAAGTCCAAATATCCAATCATGAATTTGTGGAATACGCCTTACCCCGTAGTCATGGCGGAGAAGGAGGGCAGATTGTGCAAATTTTCCTACCGGATACGTCTTTTCATGCCATATTGCATTACAAACGTTTTAAAGTGAAGGAAGATTGGACATTAATTCCTATGCAATGGCAGGGAGATAAATTTTATGCCACCTTGCCTCACCAACCACCTGCCGGCAAATTGGAATATTTCATTACCCTTAAAAAGGGAAAAAACGAAATCACCGTTCCGCAAAAGAAGACGGTGGTCATTCGTTACAAAGGATACGTTCCGCCTTATGTTTTGGTACCGCACATTTTGTTGATGTTTTTGAGCATGTTGTTCGCCAACTATGCCTGCATCGAGGCTGTTTTCAAAGGGCCTAAAATCAAAACGTACACGTTGGTAACGCTTATCGTTCTCTTTTTCGGCGGAATGATTATGGGGCCGATTGTGCAAAAGCTGGCTTTCGGCGCTTACTGGACCGGTGTGCCTTTCGGTTTTGACTTAACGGATAATAAAACGCTAATCGCCTTTGTATTCTGGTTGCTTGCCTGGTGGCGTGTTGCCAAAAGCGGTCCGGAGAAAGGGCGCTGGTGGGTTATTTTGGCTGCAGTGATTATGCTCGTCGTTTTCCTGATTCCCCATAGTATGATGGGTTCCGAACTAAATTATCAAACTATGACGGTTGAAACGGGCGGATGAAAAAATTTTAACCGACTAAATGAAAAAACCGGATTAATCCAGCGATTAGTCCGGTTTTTCAATTATTTAAATAGGTAATGGTGCTTAATTGTAAATTTGCTCGTGCAATAAATAATTACTTGCTTCTTCTTCCGGATTGTGTACCATGGAACTAACGGAGGCTAGGATGGATTCCATATCCAACGGAGGTTCGCGGAATGTAATGGCACCGATATTGAATTCCAACGGCCAATTTTCCGCAATCGATTTAAGCCGAATTAAGCTCTGAACTTTTTGCAGAGCCGTCTTGGCGCCGTTAGCATTTACCTCGGGAAGCAGAATCAGGAAGCTGTCATCATCTACACGTGCGAACAAATCCGTTGCCCGTAAATGTTCTTTCATGATCTGGGCAATATTTAGCAGAATTTCCCGTTCCATTTTAAAACTCTCTTCTTTTTTTAAGCGCTTTAATTTGGAACAATCCAGATAAGCAAGGGTCACCGGTCGTTTGTAACGATGGCTTCTTTGTAGTTCCTCCTCGGCTCTCCGGAAAAATGCCTTGGCATTTAACAAACCAGTTAATTCGTCATTTGCTTTCAAACGTTCATTCTCATCCATTGTGCGACGAAGTTTAATATTCATGCCCACATAAACAATAAAGAGGATCGCCATGCTTGCCGTATTCCAAATTTGAGGATCTACGGGAGTGTAAAGGTAATTCAAACCGAAATAGATAATAAACGAGGCCGCAGAAACGAGAATACCCATCTCAACCGTTGTCAATAGAATAGCCAGACTAACCGGGAACAAATACAGTATGAACAAATTAAC
>JALWEA010000356.1 GCA_027039465.1 Calditrichia bacterium
CAATCGTTTGAAATGGAAATGGCTAAATAATGTAAGGGATTCCTCACGCGACGGAGTCGGAATTCGGAATGACAGGCCGGGTATAAAAAGAAAATGGTTGGCTTTTCAGCACTTGGACCCCCTAAATCCCCCTTGCAGGGGGACTAAAAGTAGTTCGTTGAATTTTGCTCGAAATCCAAGTTACGAGCGTCTTGATACAAATTATTTTACTAAAAGCATTGATATTCCCATCACCGGGCATAATCTACCAAATCACTTTGTGTCCCATACGAGGGGACCACAGGGGTGGAAAAACCCAAATCACCGCCATAAGGTAAAATCAAGAATCTTTGTTAAACTGCCACAAATCGAGTACCGTTACTCTTGAATATCCCAAGCATCAAGGCTGCAGCAGGGAATGGTGGGGATGGGTTCTAATAAAATTGTTGTGTTGATTAGTCCTTAGAAATAAAGTTTGGACATAGCAACCCAAAAATGTAAACAGAATAGTAAGCCCCGGTCAACAGAAAAAAAATGAAAAAATCGAGGACGTTTATGTCCTTTTATTTGATGGATAAATAGCACCCTAAAGGGCGTAAATTTTTTAGCACTTATTTTTGTCCCCAACGTAAACGCTGGGGCTAACAACTTGATATTAAAGAAGTAGAATAAATTTATTACAATCTTCGGCATTACTCGATAATCGATCGCTTCTCTTCCTTACTAGATGTTATTTCAATCACTCCAATAATCTTATCCTTACAAATCAAAATTTATCATACAGAAACATTTGAAAAAAATACCGTGATTTCAGTATCCTTTTAAGTTTTGCATGCTCGATGCTGATTTCTACCCTCTCACTATTCATGGCTAAATCCGTGTCGATCAACAGATTGCATCCCCCTCTTTTCGAAGAAGAGAGGGGGAATGAGGGGGTGAGTTAAACAGTGCAAATTATTTTTTTTAAGGTTTCCATACTCTAATTTTCGAATAACGCATTTACGAATAGACGAATAACATATCAGCAGTCATTTGCTTTTTCATAATTCTCATTGTATCGGCATTAACAAAACTTTAACAACAAATCCAACGAGTGGTCAAAAACCTTCACAATTACATCTTAAAATCGTACAAATTGACCTGATAACTTCATTTCGTCCCGAACCCGCCGAAAAAAATAATGTACCTCGGTTTTTATTAACTGTTCACAGCCGTTGAATTTCAGGCTATGAAAAGGAGGCAATCATGAAAAATCATTTATTAATTTTGAGCATGCTTTTTATGCTTTTAGGCCGTTCGCATGCCCAAAATTCGGATTTATTTCCGCAAGCTACCTGGCTGCAGGATGTGCATTGGGCCGGTACTATTTACGCCGGTATCGGAGCGCCTGTCATGATTGACGTTCAGGCCCACGCCGGATCGCACGGTGAACTCACTTTTTATTTAAAGGGAGATGTGGAAAAGAACCGGCCGTTTATTGATGAAATTCATAACCAGGGCCACAAGTACTGGCTGAATTTGGATGCAACCCGTTTTGAAGGCGTTACTTCGCAAGACATTGTTGATGACGACCAGGGCATTAGCGATCCCTATTTCGGTTGCAAGGTTTCATTGGAGGGTAATATGGATATGGACACTAAAAGCATTACCCGACCAACCTGGCGGAACTATGTGATTCGCTGCATCAAGCGCGCCATCGAAGCCGGAGCGGACGGCTCGCAACATGATGGCGGCTGGCCGCCTTACGATTCGTTCGACGATGATGATTTGTCCGGTTTTAAACAATACGTGATCGACAATGGCATTAACACGTACGACTGGGATTACAATTCCATGACTTTTGCGGAATATCTGCGCAGCAAAGGCAAAACCGATGATAATGTTTTTAATACGGATGATGATCCCAATGAGGTCAAAGAACTAATCGATGATTGGAAAAACTTTATTGCCATGCGAACGCTGGAATCCTGGCAAATTATTCGCGACAGTTGCCAGACTTACGCTCAGTCTTTGGGCAAAGATTACACCCTGGCTGTTAATGCGGCCTCCAAATTCGGAACGCGCGACGGCAATGCCTACTTTGCCGCCGATTACTACATCGGTGAATTTTTCAATTGGGGTAATTACTATCCTTTAACCGGCAGCGTTACCGCAAAGGCGCAAATGGCCGAAGCCTTCGGTAAACGCTTTATTTGCTGGTCAAGCCCAACGTTAGAAGATCTTGATGACGGCGACCCGAATACGGGATATGGTGAAGATATCGAAAGTCAGGCCGAAATGACATTGGCAGCCCAACTTTATGCCAGCGGCGGTTTGCCGCAATTGAAATATCCGTCCGATAAAACCTATCCGGTGTTTTATCTCGCTCAAAACAATAGCGATCTCTTAAATTCCGTTGCGCCCTACGGAGAAACCGCCGTTCTCATGTCGCAGGCCCAAATGATTCAGGACACGCGCGGTATTGAAGGCTTGCTGGTTGTTTTACAGGATATTAACCGAAGTTTAAAGGTTGTCTGGCTACCGTCAAATCTGTTGAATTTACAGGATAATTTTACACTTAACAATATTAAGGATTACAAGGTTGTTTTTCTGCCTGAGGTTTTTTATCTGACGGATAATCAAAAAAATGTTTTATTGGATTACATGAACAACGGCGGAACCATTGTTGCCGTGCGCGGCAACGTTGAATATTGCGGTCAATACGACGAGAACGGAAATGAAAACACGGTTTCGGATTGGACTTCGATTGCCGACCAAACCCATTCGGGGGTTTTTAATTACGGCAACGGGCGATACATTAACATCGCACACAATATTTTGGAATCCAACGGTTACCCGCCCTATTTGTACGGGATGGCCTATTTGAACGACAAAGCCGATCCTGACAACAATTATTTGGCGGTGGCTATTCGCGACACCATTCAAAAATGGATGGACACCGCCCTGCCTGTTCGCGAAGTTACGGCCTCTTCCCTGCCGGGTTACGTGCGCTTCTTCCGATATCAGGACAGCACCAATCACAGTTACCTCTACCATGTTCTGGCGGATTCCGTGGAACTCGGTACGCGAAATCCCGTGCCAGTCAATTCGTTTCAGGTGGAACTGGCCGTTTCGCCCAACTCTTACGATCGGTTATTTAAAGCTGTTTGGTACTCGGTTGATCAGCCGGAAGGCATTGAAATCGGTAGCGATTTGGATGTGGATCAGACCACCGGACGCGTAACGGTAACCATACCTTCGTTTTCACGCTGGGGCTTTATTCATTTGGACGGTTCCGAAGAGGCAGCCGCCATTCTTAAAATCGGACATCTTGCCATCAACGGCTCAACGGAATTTCGCCGTTTAAAAAGCAAATCATCCGTTACAGGTAGTTGGGACGTACTCTCCGGTTCGCCCGAGTCGTTTGAAGTTGAAGTGTGGACTAATATCCGAAATATGGACAGTCCGGTGGTTAGCAATCATTCGGCAAGCAAAATTGCATCCGTTTCAAAATTAAAAGGTAAAGCTTTCGAAGAAAAATATTTAAACGGCGCCATTCGCTTATTGACAACCCGAATCAATGCCATTAATACGGAATACACAATCGAAGCGGACGCACTGCATGACAGTACGGTTTATCTCTATCGTGTTCGGGCCATTCAGGGCAGCGATACTTCCGAATGGATTCAGCGCTTTTTCTACCGCAATGCTCCGCCGGGAGCCCCCCGTCAACCGCAAATTTTTACGGCCAGCCAAAACCTGTGGTATCTTACGGATAATGCATCCGCCCCACCGGATACAAGCTATTGTCCTGTGATCGCTTTTAATAAGGCCAATGACAACGGCGGCGATTTTGAGCTGGATTCGCTGCTATTCGGCGTTTACGTTTACACCGATAGTTTGACATCCATGCAAGGCGACACCGCATCGACTTTGCACCTGATTGGCAAGCAATTCAAACATAAATTAGCCTGGAATCAAATCATGCAAAACGCTCACGCCGATATTCAAGACACGGTTTTTTCTCTAGAGGCCTATGAAAACTTCGGCATCTATTTTAGAGCTGCGGCAACGGATTTGATTGATACCAGCGCAAGCAATTCCTGGTTTTGGTTTTATTTGGATAATCACAACGATCCGCCGAATCCGTTTCATTTGATCGCTCCCGCCAACTACAGCACCCTGCAGTCCGAGGTACCGTTTCAATGGACTAACAACGGCGATCCCGATCCCATGGACAAAGGAAATTACACCTTCAGCAAGGTGGAAATTCTGTTCGACTCCATTCCGAGTTTCGATTCACCCGGTTTGCGCATCTATGCCAAAGACCGTTCCGGCTTGGAATTTGAGAAGGATACCATCTCTGTGGATTTGCCTTCTAATTTCTTTAAGGCCGAAGGGTTGGATCAATACAAAACGGTTTATTGGAAAGCGCGGGTGTATGATTTCGATTGGCATTCCGCAGACGGCTCCAATGTGCTTTCTACCGAAAGTTCCGAAACCTACAGCTTTGTCATTCAAAGCACGCCGTCGCAGTTGAAACCACCCATTCAAAAAGGGCCGATCAATCATTCCGAAAATTTACCTTTGGAAGTGCATTTGGAATGGAATCCGGTTTCGGGCGCCAATGCCTTTATTTTGCAGGTGGCCAAAGATCGCAATTTTAATAATAAAATTATCGACGACCCGAATATTAAGAATACGAATTTTATCCTTAAGAATCTCGAACCCCATGTAACTTATTACTGGCGTGTTAAGAGTCGTACCGATAAAGATCAGAGCGATTGGTCTTCGGTTTGGGATTTTACCACTTTAGCTCAACCCGATCCCGTTGTTCTGATTTCACCTGAGACGAATAGTACAATTTCCGCGGATACGATTCGTTTTGCCTGGCATGCGGGTCTTCCCCTGGCCGAAAAATATTGGTTTGAATATGCCACCGATCCGCAATTCAACCAACCACACGCGGATACGACTGTTAGCGATACTTTGTACAAGTTAACCGGATTGGCGCCGGGGCAAACCTATTATTGGCGTGTTAAGGCCTTCAATCAGGCCGGTTGGGGACCGTTCGGCGAAGTACGGAATTTTAAGGTTGATGTAACGGGTATTCGTTCAAACGATTTGCCTGCCCGGTATCAGCTATTGCAAAACTATCCCAATCCTTTTAATCCGAGTACTCATTTGGTATTTACCATCCCGGAAAAGGCTGTTGTCAAAATCGAATTGTTCAATGCAAACGGCCAAAAGATTCGGTCGATTTACCAGGGGGAAAAACAGGCCGGTCGCTATGAAATTTCCGTTGATTTCAGCGGATTGCCCAGCGGTGTTTATTTTTACACCATGACGACGAAAAAATTCCGTTGCACGCGCAAAATGATTCTATTGAGATAAACGCGTTTCCCCTTTACGTGTGCTCCCTTTCCTAAACGATATGCAAGGATGGGAGTCCGAATAGGCGGAACAGTGAGAAGACACTCTCATAAATATCGGATTCTCCGAAGCCATTTATTCAGCAAACAATCAAGCGGGAGTAAGATCTATTTTACTCCCGTTTTTTCACCTTTTGCCCGACCCAGTCAATTTTGAATCAATTTTTATTTCCCCATTTTGTGCCTAAAGCCTGTTTGCACATTAATTGTTCATTATTTATATTCAAGATTACTCGAAAATGAATCAATCAAATTAGGAAAGGCTTATGAGTTACAACATTGTCGTTCTTGTTAAGCAGGTGCCGGATACGGCCAATATCTCCGGCGAAGTAATGAAACCCGACGGCACCGTTAACCGCGCCAAGCTGTCCGCCATTTTTAATCCCGAAGACAAAGTGGCATTGGAATTGGCGTTGCAGGTTAAGGAAAGATACGGGGGAAAAGTTACCGCCATTACCATGGGGCCGCCGAAAGCATCCGACGTTTTACGCGAATGTCTTTTTATGGGGGCCGATGATACGATTTTGATTAGCGATCGCAAATTTGCCGGCGCAGACACATTGGCGACTTCTTACGTACTAAGCGCCGCATTAAAAAAATTGGGTCAAGTCGATTTGATTTTTGCCGGACGCCAAGCCATTGACGGCGACACGGCACAGGTTGGCCCGCAAACCGCCGAGAAATTGGGCATTCCGCAAATTACCTACACTGAAAAAGTTCTTGATTTAAAGAAAGATACCATCAAAGTTGAACGGCGCATCGATAACGGACACGAAATTGTCGAAGGTAAACTACCGGTTCTGCTTACGGTTATTAAAGACGCCGCCATCCCGCGCCCGTTCAAGGCCAAACGTGTAATGGCTTACAAAAACGCCATGACGCTGATGGAGTTGGAGAAACTAGCCGAAGGCAACTCGTTATTAGTGGCCGAAACTTTAAAAGAGGAATACGAAAACAAGGGGTTGTACATTCCGACCTTAACCATGGGTGATCTGGACGTCCTTCCCGAACGTTGCGGATTACACGGATCGCCGACCAAAGTGCACAAAGTGGAATCCGTAGTTTTAGCTAGTAACGAGCACATTAAGATCGAACCGACCAAAGAGGGTCTGAGCTTGTTGATCGACAAGTTGTTGGAAGACCATACGTTGGGTTAGGCACATAAAGAATCAACATGATTGAAAAATACAAATTTGGAGAGGAAATACATGGCACAAAATAAGCCGCAAGTCTGGGTGTTTGTAGAACAACGTTCGGGCAAACCCGCGGACGTGAGTTTTGAATTGCTTTCCAAGGGACGCAAATTGGCCGATCAGCTAAAAGGTTCCCTGAAGGCACTTGTCATCGGGCATCAAATGAAAGATGTAGCCAAGCGCACCTTTGCTTTTGGCGCCGACGAAGCCCTTTTGGTAGATCATCCTTCATTAAAAGAATACAATACTTTACCCTACAGCCGCATTGTCAGTCAATTGATCGATAAACATCAACCGCGCATCGTACTGTTCGGAGCGACATTTATCGGACGTGACCTGGCACCGCGCATCGCTTCGCACACGCTGAGCGGATTAACCGCAGACTGTACCGATTTGCAGATTTCAGATGTAACCTATTTGCGCAAAGAATACAAGGAATTACTTTTGCAGATTCGTCCGGCCTTTGGCGGGAATATTATCGCCACCATCATCACACCGGACACCAAAGTGCAAATGGCCACAGTGCGCGAAGGCGTGATGGAAATGCACGAGTTGGACAAACCGGTTAACGGTAAAATTACGGAAATTCCGTTTACACCCGATCCGACAGACGAACTGGTGAAAATTCTGGAACACCATTACGAAGAGGGCAAAGTAAACTTAAAAGCCGCTCCCGTGATTGTTGCCGGCGGTTACGGTATGGGTTCCAAAGAGAACTTCAAGCTGCTTTACGAATTGGCGGATTTATTGGGCGGTGAAGTGGCCGGTAGCCGTGCTGCCGTGGATGCGGGATTTATTGAACACGATCGGCAGGTTGGACAAACCGGCGTGACGGTGCGTCCGCGTTTGTACATTGCCGTCGGTATTTCCGGCGCCATTCAGCATCGCGCCGGTATGCAGGAATCCAAAAAAATCATCGCCATTAATACCGATCCGGAAGCGCCAATTTTCGATATTTGTCATTACGGAATTGTGGGCGATGCAATGGATGTAATCCCCAAGTTCATTGAAGTGTACAAACATAAACTGAAATAAAAACAAAGGTTCGAGGAAGCCATGGCTAATTTTTTCACAGACAATAAAGACCTGCTTTTCCAGTTTGAAAATCTGGATTTGCGGGAAGTTACGGAAATTGCCGAAGACAACTACGAGGAAGCGAAAAAATACAACTTTGCGCCAACCGATTATCAGGATGCGGTGGACAACTACTACAAAGTGCTGGAAATTGTAGGTGATATCGCCGCCAATATCGTAGCGCCTAGTGCCCCGGAAGTGGACAAGGAAGGCGCGCATTTTGAAAACGGCAAAGTTACTTACGCCAAAGGAACGCAACAGGCGTTGGATGCTTTGACCAAAGCGGAGTTAATGGGTTTTACCATTCCGCGGCGTTACGGCGGTTTGAATTTACCCAAAACCATTTACATGATGGCCATCGAAATGATTTCCCGCGCCGAGGCCAGTCTGATGAACATTTTCGGTTTGCAGGATATTGCCGAAACCATTTACAAATTCGGTAACGAAGAACAACGTCAGGAATTTTTACCGCAATTCACCAGCGGCGAGGCGACCGGCGCAATGGCCTTAACCGAACCGGATGCGGGATCGGATTTGCAGGCCGTTAAATTGCAGGCCTATCAGGATGAAAACGGACAATGGCGGTTGCGCGGCGTCAAGCGTTTTATCACCAACGGCAATGGTGAGATTCTTTTGGTTTTGGCTCGTTCCGAACCGGGCACTCGCGACGGCCGCGGTTTGAGTATGTTTGTTTGCTACGGTAAAGACGGCGTTAAAGTACGCCGCATCGAAAACAAACTGGGTATTCACGGTTCGCCCACAACGGAATTACAGTTTAACGACGTACCGGCTCAGTTGGTGGGCAAACGGCGCTTCGGTCTGATCAAGTACGTACTGGATTTGATGAACGGTGCGCGCTTGGCTGTTTCGGCGCAAGCCTTGGGCATTTCGCAGGCGGCTTACGAAGAAGCCCTGAAATACGCCCGCGAGCGGGAACAATTCGGTAAAACCATTTACGAAATTCCGGCGGTTAGTAACATGCTCATCGATATGCGCGTGCGTTTGGAAAGCGATCGCACATTGCTTTACGCCACTTCGCAGTGGGTTGATCTGCGCGACCGTTTGGAAGAAAAAATCGAGAAATTAAAAGCCGAAGGTAAGGACACGGCCGAGACCCGCGCGCGTTTTAAGGAAGCGGCTAAAATTTCCGATTTGCTCACACCTATGACCAAATACTTCTTAACTGAAAACGCCAATAAAATCACTTACGACGCTCTGCAGATTCACGGCGGTACGGGTTACATGAAAGAATTCAATGTCGAACGCTTGGCGCGTGATGCACGTATTACCAACATTTACGAGGGTACCACACAATTGCAAGTTGTGGCGGCCATCGGCGGGGTGATCAATGATATTTTGCGCCGTTTCTTTGACGAACGCAAAGCAAAACAGTACAAAGGCGTGCTGGAACAATTGGCCGATCATTTGAAAGAGATGCGTGAATTGTTCCTGGAATCGTTGAAATACGTGGAAGACAAAGACGACAAATATTTTCAGGATGTGGCCGCGCGTGAATTGGTGGAAATGTACGGTTACACGTATGTGGGTTACCTGTTACTGGATGAGGCGGAAAAGAACACACGCAAAGTTTTCATTGCCAAACGTTACATCCTGGATGCGCTGGCCACCTGTCGCAAGCATGCGGCGGCTATCCGCAACGATGAGTTTTCGGATTTGTACCACGCCGACGAGATTTTGCTTCAGTAGAAAAATTTGCAAAATTCAAGGGGGCTCAGATGAGCCCCTTTTTTTATTAAATTAGGAATAATTGTTTAGGGATTTTTTCAAGGAATAATTTTGGTTTTCCCGACTTTTTGCAAGGAATAATTCGTATTTTTCAGATTTTTTGCAACGAATAATTCTTGTTTTTTGAACTTTTTGCAAGGAAAGCGGACTTTCTTCTTTTCGGACCTTCTTATTCAAGACTTATCGATGTTTAACTCACCGCTCGTTTTCCTCTCTGCTTCCGATTTCAGGGAGGCTCAATTAAAAGTAGCCATTTGGAAAACTATTAAGTTGAAACTATTGTTTGCCTGCCGATGCGCAAAATCGTGCCGCTTACCGAATAATTGCAGCTGAATGAAGGATCCACTACATTTGTTGGCACTTTGGAGGAGATTGCTTCAATCGTTGCTCGTTACTATTGACATGTCGTTGACTGTCATTCCGATGAGTGTAACGAAGAGGAATCCCTTGTTCGTCAGATTTAACGAGCCTGCGAATTCCGTTTTAGAACCCATCCCCGCCCGGGGCTGTTCCAAAAGCAAAATATGATGAATATTTATTAATTTTCCATTTCAAAAACGACCTTTCTTTAATTTTTTCAATTGTCCCATTCGGGACAAATATTTTGGAGGTGGGTATCATTTTACCCATATTTGAAAATATGGGCTATGGGCACCCCATCGCTCCGCGATGGGTTTTTGGATTATCCGATATTTAACCCCGTCCCGTCAGGGACGGCTCGCCATTAGCCCACAAATTCATTTGCGGGAA
>JALWEA010000357.1 GCA_027039465.1 Calditrichia bacterium
GTGTTTTTCTGTTTTTAAACGATAGTAATAGGTGCCGCTCGGTAAATGATCCGCTTTAAAAAGAACTTCATGGTAACCGGCTTTTTGTTTTTGATTAAGCAACGTTGTAATAAACTGTCCCTTCACGTTGAATAAATCGATCTTGACCCGTGATTGATTTTCCAGGTTGTAACGAATGGCCGTTGAAGGATTAAAAGGATTGGGGTAATTCCCGAACAATCGGAATTTTTTGCCCAATAATCCTTTGTGATCTTCAATACCCGTTGCCGTAGTACTTACGGAAAAATCCTGATAAAGCGTATCGTAAGCGCCGACGGCAAAAAATTTGAGCCGTACTTTGGCGGAATCATTGGCATCGGCGGCCGTGTAAACGGTTAATGTGTAAGCCAGACTGTCCATGGGCGCAATAGCGGATTGCACGGAATCCGTGTTGGGCCCGACACAAACGTCAAAACAAATCGAGCTGCTCCAACCTTCGGGCAATTGATTTAAAACGCGGATCAAATTTACCGTTACCAAAGAATCCGTTAAATTGAACACGTAGCCGCCCAATTCAAAACTGTCACCGGCTTCGCCGGAGGCGGCGGAAATGGTGTGCCCGAGTTTAAGCGCAGCTTCTTGAATGGTGGAAACATCAAACCAAAGCGAGTCCTTGTAACCGGAAACCAGGTCTTCAAAGCGCAGCAGTGTTTTTCCGCTGTCCGGGATTTGATCGGTATTGAAGGTGATGTCGAAAAAGGCACTGTCTCCGGCATTGATACCCACCGGATCGGGTTTGTCCACAAAAGATGGGTAACAATTACTGCCAAAGCAAAGTGTGGTGGCCCAATCATCCGGAATATTGTTTTGCACGCGCGTCATCTGGATGACTACGGCATCGGAAGTATTGTTATGAACATAACCTTCCAGAACAAACGATTGGCCTGGCTTGCCGTGATCACTTGTTTTTGGCAGATCAATCGAAAACGGTGCCGGTGTTTCGGTTTTTACGCTGAAAAGAATCGAATCTTTTTCTCCCGATACCATGGCTTCGAATAGGAGCAAAGCCTCGCCGTAACCGGGATTATCGTCGGTATTGAATGTAATGTCAAAAAAGATGCTATCGCCAGGTTCTACGCCCACGGGATCGGGTTTGTCCACAAATGACGGATAACAGGAACTACCGAAGCATAAGGTGGTTGTCCAGCCGTCCGGAATATCATTGGTTTTACGTGTTAATTGCACAACTTCCGAAGAGTTACCGATGTTGTGTACATAGCCTTTTAATACAAACGAACCGCCCGGATCGCCGCTTGCCGTGGTATCCGTTACATCTACGCGGAGCGTTTGTGCAAAAGCGCCTATGGAAAAAAATAGGACGATAAGGATAAAAGCTGATTTTTTCATATTAAAATTCCCTATGTAAAATCAACGGAATTTTACGGTTAAAAATTAAAAGCGGATCGCAGCAATTCATCTGCAATCCGCAATATTTTTATTATTTCATTAAGATCATTTTCTTGGTTGCACTAAAGGAACCGGCTTTAATGGTGTAAAAGTAAACACCACTGGCCAAATGTGTACCGTCCAACTGCACATGATATTGACCGGCATTCTGAAAGGCATTAACCAAAGTACGGATTTTTTGACCATTAATATCAAACAGGCTCAATTCCACGTATGATGCCTGCGGAAGGTCATATTGAATGGTTGTGGTCGGATTGAACGGATTGGGGTAATTTTGTGCAAGAGCGAAGTGGCTTGGGGTATTGGCGCCGCTTTTCGTAATGGCGTTCGGTTCATTACCCAAATTAACCTTATTGGCTACCAAAACTTCCTTACTATCATCGTTTTGCACAAAAGCGATCAGTTCGCAGTTTTCTTTTACAACACCATCGGGGATATCAAAACTGATGGAATTGGTCACTTCCGTACCCACATCGGCCGGATAGTCATTGTTCCATACTTTTGTACCGTTTTCATCGGGAATCATTAAACGTTCCACGAAATGCAGGGAGTCCATGGATGTTTCCCAGTTGTAAGCAATATGAGATTCGCACAAGGCCCAACGGATGTACAAATTTTTTAAAGTAATTACTGCCTGATAGGTAATAGTGGCAGTTGCATTAATGGTGTTAGCGCCATTTTCCGTCCAAACAATATCCATGGTCAAGGGGGTGTATTCCTGACGTTCGGCCAAATATTTTTGCTCGTAACCGTTGTAAACACCGGTCCAATCGCTGCCTGCTGACGCTCCGCCCACTTGCCAACGATCGCCGCCAAAAATACAGGTCGGGAAGGCATTGACACCGTAATAACTCCGACGTGCGGAAGCATAGGAATTATCAAACGGATCGTTCCCGGAATAGCCGCCATGATAGGCAATTATGGCTACATTGTCCGGATACGTTTCATACAAGCTATCCAATGCTTCGGCTGCGCCGGGGCAATAGGTACATTCGGTATCGGTGAATTCTTCGGGTAAAACCACTTCCTTTTGTCCGGGATAAGAATTAATAAATTTGGTAGCAACATCATTCGATGCATCCATATCGCCGCTTAATTTTGTGCGCACATAATATTTGTATCCGACCTGTCCAAACGTGTAATCCGGAAAAGATACTTGAAAATGATCGCCCGGCGCCAAATCGGTAACGGTTGCGGTGCTGATTGCCGTTTCTTCGCCGTACCAATCGTAATATCCAAATTCAACATCGAACGTTTCGGTATTTTTACCTTCGTTTTTAACCGTAGCTTTAGGGGTAACGGTTGTATTCGGGGCGTAATGACTATCCATATCCAAAGAGAGCGCGGCTACATCGTGATCCGAGGGAACGACCACCTTAACATCATCAATGTACCATTGGTAATTTGGGCTACTGGGGTTGTGATAATGGAAAGCAACGTAAACCGTGCTTTCTCCGGCATAAGCGGAAAGATCCACTTCAACGACACTTCCGTCAAATCCCTCGATGGTATGCGTATCGGGAGTCATTTGCAAAATCGGCGTGAAAGCGGATGCATCATTATTGACGGTTGTGGAAACCTCAATGGAATTGGTGCCGCCGCTGCCTTCCCAGTTATTTTGGTCTTCGTAAAAATACAAAGTAGCGCGTGAAGTTGAAGAAAGATCCAGAACCGGAGTAACCAGCCAAATATCCTTGCCGTATACATAACTGACTTCAGCCATGGCCGAATAAGTACCCGTCCGGCTTTTGTCCGATGATTGTTTCCATGATTCCCAGGAGAAATCGGAAAATTTTGTCCATCCGCTCGGGGGAAAGCTTCCTTCAAACGATTCGTCCAAAATGGCCTGCGTCGTTTTTTGAGTTCCTGCCAAAGCCAAACCGGTTAGCAAGAAAAGAGTTAAAAAGGTAAATAGAATTTTACGCATAACGCCTCCTAATTAACGGTTGCCTGATATATTTTTTTTGTCGAAATATCCTGGATGAATGCGACCACATGCGCATTGGCGTAAACCCAATTTGGCCATTGCAACGAATAAGTAGTTTTGGTTGCTTTGATGGCATCCCCTTTGCGATCGCTTAAGAATTCGCGGAATACGAAGTTAAAATCTTTTAAACCGTTTGTTCCCGGCGGGTTTTCGTAATGAATATCGTCTTCGTAAATGAGCACGAACAAACGCAGTTGATCATTCTGCAAAACAGCGCTGTAATCATAAATTTCGATGTTGATTTTTAGGGAGTCGCCCGTAAAACGTTTATCGGCCGAAATGGCCAACGGAGTCGTTTGGTTAGCAATGGCATTGGCATAAGCATTTTGAATGGCGTCGTAATCGGCCGCATCCACGCCGGTCTCGCCGTTTAAACGAAGTTTGGGTAAAGTGTAAACTTTGTAATATTGAACGCGTTCGTCAACGTCTTTGGGAGAAACGTTGTAAAAAGGATCGTTGGGGGAGGGCCAGTTGGCGTAATATTCGAATAAAACATAATTCGGATCGGTATGTTCCTTGCGGAATTTTTCCAAATTTTCGGCAGAGGTCACGCACGGTTCGCAGGAAACATTACCGAAAGATTCGAAAACAACCCTTTGCCGAATATTCAATGTGGTGTCGATTTCGGTAGTTTGGTCATTCTCTACGTTCGCTTCGATTTCGATCGGTTGGAATCCGTTCTTTTCCAAACGGACGGTGTAGGCTCCAGGGGAGAGTTGCAATGTATCCGGAGCGTAATGCCCCGTACTTTGTCCGTCAATAAAAATTTCGGCGCCTGCCGGTTGTGAATTAATGGCAAGCTGCCCCAGATAGACTAATTTTTTCAAAGTAAAAGAAACGTTGGCTACGGAATCCGCTTTCAGTTGGATGGCGATGGAATCCGTTAATGCTTCATAGCCGGATTTTTGGACTTTAATAATATGAAAACCAACGGGAACATTGTTAAGTGTATCAGGGGTCCAATGAAAGGTATTTTGTCCGTCTAAAAAAATTAAAGCGCTGTCCGGTTCGGAATTAACAAAAATTTTTCCGGTTTTCTGTTGTTCGTTATTCTCAACCGGCTGTTTAACGCCACAGGAAAAAACGAAAAAAACCAAAAGGAATAAAGAAAGGCCCTTCTTCATCTAAAAGCATTCCATTACTTTTTTTACTTAAATACTATTTAATCCGGATTAATAATTTTTTAATTTAATCATTTTTTTATTTTCAAAAAACAGATAGGTCACATTTTTAGGATTAATTAACCGAAATTTCGCTAAAAAACGAAATTAGAAATTTATTAATTGCGAACCCATTGGCCGTTTTGCCGTGTTGTCTTATTTGGTAATAGATATTCACTTTGAACGGAGTTTCGATATTCGGGCAGGAATAATGAATATTTTGGAACCGAAATGTCATTGTGAACGGAGCGAAGAATCGCTAACATTATTCAAGGCCGTTGATTATTTGGATGGGATTACTTCGTCGCTTCGCTACTATTGACATATTAGGTTCGCAAGTTCATTATTTCAACCCATCCCCGTCCCGATTCTCGGGATGCCCCATTAGCGATAGGCATTTGGTAAATTGTTGAATTGAAGTGAATGCGTGCCCACTGATTTGCAAGGTCATTGCCGCTTGACGAGTAACTGCGACGGAACGAAGAATCCCTTACGGCCGTTGCCGCTCTGGAGGAGATTGCTTCACTCTCCCGCTCGCAGGCTCGCGGGATCGTTCGCAATGACAGCCCTTAACGAATAACGGATAACGTCCCCTTAACCCTTAACTCTTAACTCTTAACCCCCATTTACCATGCAACCGATTACCACCGGCGACGATAGAATACGCGAACGCCCATTGAATATCAGCATTAGCGGGCGATGGTTTCGAAACCGCGCTTATTTAAATCCACATAAATAATCCAACCGGCTAAAACGCCGATGAGCAGAATAATGCTTCCCCGTAAATATTCGGTGAACAAAATATCGCCTAAACCAAATAGAAAGGCATAAACCAATACAATACCCAAAATCCAATCCATGAACATGTGTCCGAAACCGCGATCGCCTTTTACGTCGGGAATCATTTTCTCAATGTAGCGCCAGCCGAGACCGCCTGGGTGTGTTTTGCGGTAAAAAGCTTTTAAATGATCCAAAGGTTCGGGTTTTGTTAAATAGGTGACCACCAACCATACGATAGTGGTGCCCAAGACAGTCGGGTACAAGGTAATGGGCGAGTGCAGCCCCATCCAATAACGGGCAATGGGGTAGATAATCAGCGGAGCAATCATGGCGGAAATTTCAGACCAAGCGTTGATGCGCCACCAAAACCAACGCAAAATCAGGACGGCACCCATGCCTGCGCTGGCATTAATAATAAATTCCCAAGCACCCGAAATGGTTGTTAAGAAATATTTGGTTACTAAGAGCGAAAAAACCGTCATTAAAATAATTGACCAGCGTGAGATCATGACGTAGTGGCGTTCGGGCGCTTTTTGTTTCACAAAACGCCGGTAAAAATCATTGATTAAATACGATGTACCCCAATTAAGCTGTGAGGCAATTGTGGACATGTAAGCGGCTAAAAACACGGCAATGAGTAAACCCAGCAGCCCTGGCGGTAAATAGCGCAGCATAAGCTTGGGGTACATGATGCCGGGGTCAATCGTATTTTCGTAAGTTTCATACATTTTTTTGAATTCGGGAGAATGATAAACGGGGTCATCCGATTTCAGTAAAGCGTGATTATGGTAGGCGGCTTCAACTTTGGCAAACAGCGCCGGATTCTGCTTTTGGATCATTGCCGGATTTTGTTCCCTTGGCAAAAGAACCAAAGCCGCCAAAGCTACAATAATCCAAGGCCAGGGACGCACCGTGTAATGTGCAATGGTAAACCACAAGGTAGCAAACAAGCTATGTTTTTCATCTTTGGCAGACATCATGCGCTGGGCAATGTAACCGCCACCACCGGGATCTGCGCCGGGATACCATGTTGCCCACCATTGCAATCCGATATGAGCGATAAAAGCGCCGACCGTTAAGGCTAAAGCGCCACCGGTAATTCCGGAGGCAGTAACTTTTCCGATTTTAGGGAAGAATTCCAAAATTTGCGGTGCCAATTTTGCTTTCAATCCGGCCATGCCGCCGACCTGAGGAAGCTCGACAACGATCACGGCTAAAATGATGCAACCGGTGATGGCAAAAAGAAATTGAAAGCTGTCGGTGCGGGCCGTACCCAATAAACCGGAAGCTGAAGCATAAACGGCGATGATCGAAGCGGCAATGACGACCAATAAAAAGGCATTGAATTCCGGCAAAACCACGGAAAAAATCTTTTGCATGGCTTTGTTAACCCAGCCCATCACGATGGCGTTCATGAATAAGCCCAAATACAGAGCGCGAAAACCCCGCAAAGCCGCAGCCGCTTTACCTTTGTAACGCAATTCCACAAATTCCACATCCGTCATAATGCCCGCGCGGCGCCAAAGTCGTGCGAAGAAAAAAACCGTAAGGGTTCCACCGATAGCCAAATTCCACCAAAGCCAGTTACCTGCAATGCCGTTTTTAGCCACCAATTCCGTAACGGCCAGAGGGGTATCAGCGGCAAAAGTTGTGGCTACCATGGCCGTGCCTGCCAAGTACCATGGTAAATTTCGTCCCGAAAGAAAAAAATTGCCGGTGCTTTCGCCTGCTTTGCGTGTGTAATAAGCGGCAATACCGAAAATAATAAAAAAGAAAGCCACGATAACCGTAAAATCAGCCCAATTTAAATGGTGCATCGGAATCCTTCCTTGATTATTGATTAATAGGTCCTGTCCTAATTTTAAATTAAAGGATCAATCGAAAACGTTCAAAAAATTCTTATTGAATGATTGGGAGCTTCGGATAATATTATCATCAATTCGTAATTAAAAGTATTTGACGAGAATAAAAAACCGGAGCCTCCACAAGCCGCGGAAGCTCCGGAAGAATTTGAGTATTACTTCATCAAAAGCATTTTGCGCACCAAACGATGACCGTCTTGTTCCAAAACCAGAAAGTAAGTACCGCTCGGGAAGTTGGACATGTTAAAAGAAACATTGTATTTGCTGGCAGCCTGATAGACATTGTCAACTAACGTCATGACATGCTGGCCCAGAACATTGTAAACTTTTAAGCTGGTACGTCCGGCCTTATTCAGCGTGTATTCCACATGAGCGCTGGGGTTGAAAGGATTCGGATAAACTTCACCCAAGGAAAATTCCGTGGGGACGGTTTTGCCTACGCTTTGTTCAATAGCTGTGATGTAGGCGGATTCGGGCAAAGGCCAAGCTGGAGTCCAATCGGCGTTGGCGCCAACCTGAGTAATTCCGTAACCCCAAATATCCGTTTCGGCTTTACCGGTGCGAATTTCCTTGAAGTAATTTAACAAACCGATGTCATTACCGGTGGTTCCGTGTAAAATTTCTTTATCCATTTCGGTCATGAATCCTGGATCCGCATTTACATTGTTTTCCGCCACTAAGTTGGGATAGTTGGTTTTGTCATTAAACATGGCTTTGGTACGGTCATTCATCCACTGCGGGATAAAAATTTTATTGGAAGCCGTATCATTCCATGCCGTCCAAAAATCAACCAATTCTTTGGGCCAGAAATAGGTGTTGTTTTTAACCGCAATACTACGCATGCTCTCGGCTTTGGATGTGTCAGCCGAGTAAAACATTTCTTTGTTGTCATCGCTCAATGGCTGCAAAGCGATAATGCCATAAGAAGAATCCGGATACCAGAGGTTGTCCCACCACGGATTTTCCGTTTGATCCACACCGCCTGCATAGTTTCCGTAAAAGATATTATCGTTGATTTCGCCGTCGGTCATGTTAAAAATGAAAAACGGGTTTTTGAATGTGTAAAGAACTTTATTGTTATCGAATTTAAAATACTTGGTGTACCATTTGGTCACGGGACAAGCCGCGTAACCGTTAATGGCCAGCATGGTATTCCCGACCATAACCAATGAATCGGTGTAAGCTTCACCAGGCCATTCGTTGCGGATCACTTCGCCGATGTACCATTGGTTCGGATGAACCAAGTTGCGGAAAGTGGAATTCAGAATAAAGAAATCATCCCATTGTCCGTTGTACCCGATGGCAAATAATTGCCAACCGTCAAAAACACAATTATCAACGGTCAATTTTACTTTATCCGAAGAAACCTGAACAGCTATGCCGCCGCCATTGGAAGTGTTGTTTGTCGCTTTGGCAAGAATGTACAGGTTTTTTAACGTTACTTTGATATTGGAACCGCTAATAGTAAACGGTGTCGGCGGAATGCTTCCGTCTTGCAAAACGGCCGGTTGAATACAGGGAGGACGGCCGGTAGTAGGATCTACCACACCTTCAATGGTTACATCACCTTTAATGGTAATGGGGCCGGTGAATTTGTAGGTGGTATCCAAGGTAACCAACTGATAGACCTGATGTGCAGGCGCACCGTTGGAAAGCGTGTCGGCCATGATGACATCGTTAATATTGCCCTGATTGGCATGAATCACCATGGTTTGAGCATTAAGAGCCGTGATGCCGAAAAACATCACAACGACGATCAAAGATAACATTCGTTTCATGACGAATCTCCTCTTTTTTAGTTAATGATTGGATTGCACATTCCTTTTGGATTAAACATTTACTTCCTTGCCAATGTGTATTTTTTTAATTGTCTCCTTCTGTGTCGCTCACCTCCTTTCTTTACTTTGCCATTGCTGGTGTTTCTAACCCTTTTATCGTTTTTTATTAAGATTCCTGGTCTCGAAATCTGAGAGTTTATCTCTAATATTTTTAGTTGTTGCCTTTATTCCTTAACCCATCCCCTATCCCATTCCCTGATACCTCAGGGAAGGGGAATTAAGGCGGCAAATGATTTTTCTAAATTTCAAATTATTTTGGTCTGTATTTACAGATTCCATCGAAGCCCCAATTCCGCCGTCATGCCATATTCCTCAATGGATGTGGGAATGTTGGGGTATTTTTGCAATACATTGCGATCGCGCGCATTATTAAGATTGGTCACGTTACCGTAAAGCTCGAACCCAAGCCATGGTAATTTTTGTTTGGCCGTGATATCCAGACGTTTGTACGCAGCGGTATTGGAACGCAATTGCGGCCACTGACTGACGCCCTTGAACACATCATCCTGATACAACATGGACATGCGAATCGAAAAACCTTTGTAATCGTATCCGATAGTAAGATTCAAAATATGGTCGGGTTGGTTAATCAGCCGATCGGTAAATGACGTATCGATGTTGGTTAAACTGGTTGCTCCGGCAATCACGTAAGGATACTGCGCTCTTGAAAAAATATGCGTGTAGTTCAAATCCAAAACCAAGCCTTTTAAGGGATTGGGCAAATACCAAAAATGGGTTTGCCAGTCGAATTCCAAGCCGTAATTATTAACCGTAAACGGGTTGTTAATGTACGTACTGATGCGATAGGTTAAATGCTCCGCCGGATTTTTATTGGTCAAATAGTACGGCTTGGCTTCCAGACCCGCTTTGTAAAATACCCACGGGTAAATCAAATTATCGATTTGTTTTAAAAATCCGCCAAGAGTTAAAAGGCCGACCGTATTATTGGAAAACGTAAAATAAAGGTCGTAATTCTTCGAATGCAGCGGTTTTAATTTGTAATTATTCCAGGCCAAAGCCGCACCGGTCGTTACATCGATACGCGGAATGATGGCGCGATAATCCGGATAGGAGAGTGT
>JALWEA010000358.1 GCA_027039465.1 Calditrichia bacterium
ATAAAACGCAGGTTTGGAATTTAAAAACATTAATTCGCGATAAAAATCCCGATGTGGTTACCTTACCTCAATATTTCAAAGAAAACGGTTACGAAACGGCGGCCGTAGGTAAAGTATTTGACCCGCGATCGGTGGATGCCGGGCATGATTCGCTTTCCTGGAGTGTACCCTATGTTAAGGTAAGCGCCACGCGTTGGATTTATGCCACGGACAAAGTTTCCACCGAATGTGCCGATGCTCCCGAAAGCCGATTTGTGGACGGGAGAATTGAAGCGCGCGGCATTCAACTTTTGGATGATTTGAGCCATAAAGACAAACCGTTCTTTTTAGCGGTGGGTTTTAAAAAACCGCATTTGCCGTTTGTCGCTCCGAAAACGTATTGGGATTTGTATCAACGAAATCAATTTAGTCCCTGGCCTTTTCAGGATCACTCCAAATATGCGCCCGATTTTGCTTTTCAACCAGGATGGGAACTACGAAACAACTACGTAGATATCCCCAAGGAAGGGGTTATTCCTATCGATAAGCAATTGGAATTGATTCACGGTTATCATGCATGCGTTTCTTTTATTGACGTTCAGGTTGGCAAGCTCCTTGATGAATTGCAAAAATTAAATTTGCAGGATAGTACCATCGTGGTTTTGTGGGGAGACCACGGCTGGCATTTGGGCGATCATGCTATGTGGGCCAAACATACGAATTTCGAGCAAGCCACGCGCGCCCCGTTAATTATTTCTGCGCCCGACATGCCAAAAAAACAAAAGACCTGGGCGCCTGTTGAATTCGTGGATATTTATCCCACCTTGTGCGATTTAACCGGACTGTCCATTCCGGACGGATTGGCCGGGGTAAGTTTAAAGCCCGTCTTGCAGGATACGGCCGTGCGGGTAAAAGATTTCGCTGTGAGTCAATACCATCGTACGGCACCTGGTAACATCAAAGTGGAAGGATATGCTCTGCGTAACGAGCGATATCGCTATGTCGAATGGTTGAAAAATTACAGAACCACCCGCGTTTACGCCGACAGTGACATTGTGGCCCGCGAATTGTACGACTATCAAACCGATCCGTTGGAAACGGTTAGTGTGGTTGATAGTGCCGCCTATCAGGATGTTGCGCAATCCTTGCATGAACAATTGAAGAATTTTCTCATCGCACAGTGCCAACAGACGGGCCTTGAACAAAATTATGCACAGCGGCTTCCCCAAGATATCCGATTGAGACAAAATTATCCCAATCCTTTTAATCCTGGTACGACGATAGAATTTACCCTTCCGACAGCACAATTTGTCGAGCTTAATGTGTACAATGTGCAAGGCCAAAAAATAGTGACGCTAATGCACAATTTCTTACCTGCCGGAAATCATCGGTTAATTTGGAACGGACGTAATGCGGTTGGGCAACCCGTGCCAAGCGGTGTTTACTTTTATCGGCTGCAGGGTAAAAACGGCTATAAAATTCGCAAAATGATTGTAATGCATTAAACGGAAAAGAGTGGCAAAATGAAGAAACAATCATCTTTTTCGACAAAAGAACTTTGGAAGGCGGCTAAAGAAAGTGCCGCTCGTGCTGTCCGCAAAGGTGCCTTTGTGGCCTTGCTGACCGGCGCTCTGATCAGTTCGTCATTAGCCCAAAAGCAAGCGCAAAAGCAAAAGTACAATGTTCTGTTTATTGCCGTTGATGATTTAAAACCCATGTTGGGCTCCTTCGGTGATAAAACGGTGCTTTCACCCAATATGGACAAGTTGGCTCAGCAAGGGACGATTTTTGAAAGCGCTTACTGTCAGCAGGCGGTGTGCGGGCCTTCCAGAGCCAGTTTGCTCACAGGCTGGCGTCCGGATAAAACCGAGGTGTGGGATTTAAAAACGTACATTCGGGATCGGAATCCCGATGTAGTAACATTGCCGCAATATTTCAAGCAAAACGGCTACGAAACGGCAGCCGTGGGCAAGGTGTTTGATCCGCGTTCGGTCGATAAGGGGCACGATACCGTTTCATGGACGATTCCGTATTCTTACGTGCGAAATAACCGTTGGGTGTACGCAAAAAAACGGGTTTCAACCGAGGATGCCGATGCGCCGGAGAATAAATTCGCGGATTTTAATATTGAAAAACGCGGTGAAGAGTTGATGGATTTGTTAAAGAAAAAAGGCAAACCCTTCTTTTTGGCCGTTGGCTTTCACAAACCGCATTTACCTTTTGTGGCGCCCAAGAAATATTGGGATTTGTACAAACGAGATCAATTCAAGCCGTGGCCGTTCCAAAAGCATTCCAAATATGCACCGGAGTTTGCCTTCCAGCCCGGCTGGGAATTGCGTCATTATGTGGACATTCCGCCGAAAGGATTGGTACCCATTCCCAAACAACTGGAATTGATTCACGGTTACCATGCCTGTGTCTCTTTTGTGGATGCGCAAATCGGCCGCTTGTTGGATGCTTTGAAAAAAGAGCATTTGGACAAGAATACCATCATTATTTTGTGGGGTGACCACGGGTGGCATTTGGGCGACCACGCCATGTGGTGTAAACACTCCAACTTCGAACAGGCTACGCGGGCACCGCTGATGATTGCCGCACCAGGAATGCCGGCCGGACAAAAAAGCAAATCGTTGGTGGAATTTGTGGATGTTTATCCGACTTTGTGCGATTTGGCCGGGTTGCCGATTCCCAAAAATTTGGACGGCGTGAGCTTAGTGCCGGTGCTGAAAAATCCAAAACAAACGGTCAAACCGTTTGCCGTCAGCCAGTTTCACCGCAATGCGCCGCACGGACTTAAAGTGGAAGGCTATGCTTTGCGTAATAAGCGTTACCGCTATGTGGAGTGGCTGAAAAATTATAAATTCACCCATGTTTACAATGACAGCGATATCGTAGCGCGCGAACTGTACGATTATCAAACCGATCCGTTGGAAACCGTAAGTTTGGTTGATAGTTCCGCTTATCGTGATGTGGCTAAGCAGTTGCACGAACAATTAAAAGCTTTTTTGATGGAACAAGCCAAAGAGATTCGTGAAATGAAAGCCGCAAAAAAGCAAAAGGAATCATTATAGCAGGCAAACGAAAAAAAATGAAATCTATGAAGAAATATTATGATTTCAGGATACAGGGTTAAGTCCAAGTCGATCACCGAATTACGACCCCCTCTCTTCGAAGAAGAGAGGGGGAATGAGGGGGTGAGTTAAATAATTGTTAAGAGTTTAAAAAAAATCAAAAGCAGGTAGTCATGAAAAAAATTGTCAAAGTAAACAAAATCAACAGCGCTTTAACTGTTTTGACCGGCTTGTGGCTCGTCCTGATAATGGCAAGCGGTCTTTGGGCGCAAGTTGATCCTTGGGAAATGGTTGCCCGCATGGGACGGGGCATCAATTTGGGTAACACGCTGGAAGCGAAAAACGAAGGAAACTGGGCGGCTCCGGCGCAAGAGTTTTATTTTGACGATTACAAGGATGCCGGGTTCACCTGTGTGCGCATTCCGGTACGCTGGGATAAACACACGCAGGTGGATTCCCCTTACACCGTTGATTCCGACTGGATGGCGCGTGTGGAACAGATCGTCGATTGGTCATTGGATCGAGGGCTGGTAACCATTATTAACGCCCATCACGACGATTGGTTGTACGAAAATTTTCCGCAAAATTTACAGCGTTTTAAAAGCATTTGGCGGCAGATTGCGGAACGTTTTAAAGACAAGTCGGACAATTTATTATTCGAAATTATTAACGAGCCCTATTTCGATTTGAGCAAAGCCCAGGTCGATACCTTAAATCGGGTAATTCTGAAAGTCATTCGCCAAACCAATCCTACCCGCAATGTAATCATCACCGGAGGGGGCAAAAATTCTTATCAGGCGCCCTTGCAAATCGATCCTCCGCAGGATGATCATATTATCGCATATTTTCACTATTACCGCCCGTTTTCGTTTACCCACGGCGATCAACAAACGTGGGGAACCGCCGACGATAAAGCGGAAATCAAAGAGAATTTTCAGGAAGTTGCCGATTGGTCAACGGCAAATCATATTCCTATTTTGTTGGGTGAGTTCGGAGTGGATAATGACAAAGATCGCGCTTCGATTTTAAGATGGTATCAAACGGTCGTTGGTGAAGCGGTGAAGCACGGGTTTGCCTTTACGGTTTGGGATGTGGGGCCCAATGGCGGCAAAACGGTTTATTATCGGGAAAAGAACAGTTGGGACATTCCCGTGCTTAATATTCTAACCGGACAATCGGTCTTCGGCGATTCGATTCCCGTATTGCCGGCTACTTTGCAAGCGGAAAATTTTGATCGTGGCGGCCAGCGCATTGCCTATTGGGATACGGATTCCACAAATGCCCTGGGTTACTACCGACCCGATGAAGGTGTTGAGATCGACACGGTAGCCAAAGGAGGTTATGCCGTTTATTTTGATCATCCCGGCGAATGGACGGAATACACATTTCAAACGGATTCGGCCGCTCGTTACGTTTTATCCGTTTACGGAGGCGGTTCCGGGCAAAGCAGGCAAATCCGATTGCGGTTTAACCGCCAAAGTCCGGGCGCCGTTTACACCTTGCCGCCCAAACAGGCCGACGGAACATTTTCTGTGGTGCGTGATACGTTTCGCCTGGAAAAAGAAGCCAATCAACTACGCATTACGGCCGTGGACAGCGAAGTTTGGGTGGATAAAGTGGAATTGCAACTTTTGAGCGGTCAGGCAGTAACGGAAAATTTATTAATCAATCCCGGATTTGAGAGCGGAACTCAATATTGGACCGGTAATAACTGCACGATCACGACGGTTGATGCGCCCGTGCATTCGGGCAATAAAGCCCTTTTGGTTTCGGACCGAAAAGCGGCTTGGTCCGGCCCGCAACAGCCGATCGTGGATATTCTGAAAAAGAAAGGACCAGGGCTTTATACCCTAAGTGCCTTTGCCCGTGCCATCGGCGATACCGGCGTGTACGGAAAAGTAACCGTAATGCTGCAAGACGATGCAGGCAAACATTACTTAGGAGGATCGACCAGCCTGGATACGGCTTCGTGGAAAGAAATTAAAACGACGGTTTCTTTAGAATGGCAAGGTACTTTAACGGAAGCCAAGTTTTATGTGGAAACCATTAAACAATACAACGGAAATTTTTATGTCGATGACGTCTCAATGACATTGGATTCCGCTTACACGGGCATGGAAAATGCGACAGCCATGCTACCGAAAACTATAGACCTTGGCAATTATCCCAATCCGTTCAATCCGCAAACGACCATTGTATTCCAAATTCTTCGATCCGAGCGCGTGGAATTGGCCGTTTACGATTTGCAAGGTAGAAAAATTCGCACGTTGCTGCAAAAACGCCTGTCCGCGGGCAAGCATGTTGTCAAATGGGACGGAACGGATATGAATCGCCACGCCGTTGCCTCGGGTTGTTATTTTGCCGTTTTAAAAACCAAAAATGCACGGCGCGTGCACAAAATGATTCTTTTACGTTGATGGGTAAAAAGCCTGACCGAAAATATTTGAAATTTGGAAAAACCATTTACCACCTTAATCCCCCTTCCCTGAGGTATCAGGGAAGGGGTTAGGGGATTGGTTAAAAAATAAAACAACAACTAAAAAAGTTAGAGATAAATTCTCAGATTTCGAGGCCAAGAATCTAATAAGGAAAACGATGTTCGCATCTTTAAAACGAATTAAAAAACTTGTATCGATTCTGTTACTCGTCATTCCGTTGATGGGGCTGGTGCCGCTTAAAATCACCCAAAAAAACAAAATGAAAATTTGGCGTGATGCCACTTTCGGTATGTTCATTCATTGGGGCGTTTATTCCTATTTGGGCGGCGTTTGGCACGGGGAACCGGTCAAGGGCTATGCAGAACATATTTTTCGGTCAAAGAGAATTCCGCTTCGCGCTTACAAGGAAGAAGTGATCAAGAAATTCAATCCCGTTTATTTTGATGCGAACGAATGGGTGCGCGTGCTAAAGCAGGCCGGGATGCGTTACATGGTAATCACCGCCAAGCACCACGACGGCTTTGCCATGTGGCCTAGCAAAGTAAACGATTACAACATCACCATGACCCCTTTTAAGCGCGATCCCATGCGCGAATTGCGTGATGCCTGCAAACGAAACGGGATTCTATTCGGCTTTTATTATTCTCATGCGCAGGATTGGAGTCATCCGTGGGGGCAGCGTAACGAATGGGATTTTGATCATCCCCAACCCAACAAACGGCGCTGGTGGGAAGATAAAAAATGGGCGGACTATGTTAAAAAGTCTTGGATTTATGTCCGTCAAAAGTCGATTCCGCAATTACGCGAACTCATTCTGAATTACGATCCGGACATTCTCTGGTTCGATACGCATCAATGGCTGCCGCCCGAAATGACGCGGGAAATCGTTTTAACGGCCCGCAAGCTAAAACCGACGCTGATCATTAACAGCCGAGGTACGCCTGGTATTTACGATTACAAATCCACCAACGATCGTCCCATTGATTTTCCGCCGACCAAAGAAAAATATTGGGAAGCCATTCCCACTACCAATGAATCGTACGGCTACCACTCTTGCGACAATGCCTATAAACCGCCGTCATTTTTTATTCGCCTGTTAGCCAAGGCCGCGGCACGAGGCGGTAATTTGTTGATGAACATCGGGCCGATGGGGAACGGAAAAATCAACCCCAAAGATTTGGCCATTTTAAAAGGTATCGGTGCTTGGTTGCGTGTGAACGGCGCTTCCATTTACGGTGCGCAAAGAACGCCGTTGCCCGTGCAGGCTTGGGGGCAATCTTCCGTTAAGGGCAAAACGCTTTACCTGCATGTTTTTAGCTGGCCTACCGACGGGCGATTGATTGTGGGCGGATTGAAATCCAAAGTGCAAAAGGCCTGGTTTTTGGCGGATGCGCAGAAAAAAGGTTTGGAATTCGAGAGAATCAATAAGCTCGATCTGTTAATTCACGTGCCCGCCTCGGCGCCGGATACGATTAACACCGTAATTGCGCTGCAATGCCAGGATTCGATTCGGGCGGATAAACGCCGCTTGCTTTGTGCGAATGTAAAAGCAAACAAATTGCATGTATTTGACGGCGAATTACACGGCAAAGGAATCAAATACGGCAGCGGCAATAAAAAAAGTAATTTTATTTTGAAATGGTCTGATCCGCACAGTTACGTGAGTTGGCCGGTACGTCTGAATGAAGCGGCCCGATTTCGGGTCAAGATTATTAATACCGCCGATGCTTCATCGGTAGGCAATACTTTTGAAGTTCGGATCGGCAAACAGGTGCTTCAAGGAACGGTGCAAAAGGGCCGTTATCGTACGTTCGATTTGGGAACGGTTTCGTTGCAACCGGGCACATTTGAAATCAGCGTGGTGCCTAAAAAGATGGGGCGCGGCGATTTGATGCATTTAACCAAAGTAATACTTGAACCCGTGCAAAAGTAATGTTGGCCGCAGTTATTTTTATGCGGACACCGAAGAATGGAATTTTTAAACGGTTGTCAAAAGAAAGGGGAAATATGGTAAAAATTATTCTGACTTTAACTTTGACGTTTTTATTAGCCGCAGGGCTTTCGGCCGCGGATAAAAATCCGCCTTATTTAAATCCGAAACTTTCGATCGATCAACGTACAAACGATCTTCTTTCGCGCATGACGCTCAAAGAAAAAGTGGCGCAAATGTGCCAGTACGTGGGGCTGCAACACCAGCGCGAAGTTGCCAAAATGCGTTTTGGCCCGAATGTAAATTCGGATGATGCCCATGGCTTTTACCGGAATTTGAGCCCTTCGGATGTGGAAAAGATGGTTACGCAGGGACTTATTGGTTCGTTTTTGCATGTGGTTACTTTAAAAGAAGCGAATCTTTTGCAGCGTTTGGCCTTGAAAAGTCGTTTGCAAATTCCTTTGCTGATCGGTATTGACGCCATTCATGGCAACGCTATGGTAAGCGGAACAACGGTTTATCCCACTCCGCTGAGTCTGGCTTCCACCTGGCAGCCGGAGTTGGCCGCAGCCGTCGGCCGTCAAACCGCTCGGGAAATGCGCGCCCTGGGAATGCACTGGTCGTTTACGCCCAATGTGGATGTGGCTAGGGACGGTCGCTGGGGACGCACGGGCGAAACCTTCGGCGAAGACCCGTATTTGGTCAGTACCATGGGTGTGGCCATGATTAAGGGATTACAGGAAGGTAACAGTGATCCTTTGCAAAACGTGATCGCCTGTGCCAAACATTTGGTGGGCGGCGGACAATCCATTAACGGAACCAATGCCGCACCCACGGATATTTCGCATCTTACTTTGTATCAGATTTTTTTACCCTCCTTTAAAGCGGCAGTGGATGCAGGGGTGTTTACCATTATGGCGGCACACAACGAGATTGACGGAATGCCCTGCCACGGCAACCGATTTTTGCTAACCGATGTTTTGCGTCATTGGATGGGGTTTAAAGGTTTTGTGGTGAGCGATTGGATGGATATCGAGCGCATGTACAATTTGCATCATGTGGTGCCGTCTGTGAAAGAAGCTTACCGTTTGGCGGTTCAGGCCGGGGTGGACATGCACATGCACGGTCCTGGCTTTTTGAAAGACGTGGTGGAATTGGTCAAAGAAGGCAAGTTGCCGGAAAGCCGTATTGACGAAGCGGCCGGTGCCATTTTAAAGGCCAAGTTTAAATTGGGCTTGTTCGAGCATCGATTCGCGGATGCCAAAGCCGCCAAAAAAATTATTTTTAATGAAGGGCATCAGGCAACCGCCTTAAAAGCGGCGCGTGAAGGCATCATTTTGTTGAAGAATGACGGACTGCTGCCATTGAATTCCAAAAAGAAATTAAAAATTTTTGTGACCGGCCCAAATGCCAATAATCAAACGATTTTGGGCGATTGGGTGCGACCGCAGCCGGATGATCATGTAATCACGGTTTTGGAAGGCTTGCAAAAAATTGCCGGGCCTGCGATTACCGTGGACTATTTTGATTGCGGCCAAAATATTTGGAAAATGCAGGATGAAAAGATCGAACAAGCCGCACAACGCGCCAAACAAGCCGATTTGAGTGTGTTGGTGGTGGGTAGCAATTCGTTACGCTATTTGAATGATTTGAAAACCAGCGGCGAGAATGTGGATCGGGCGCATTTGAACTTGGCGGGTAAACAGTTGCAATTGGTTAAAAAAGTGGCTGCCTCCGGTAAACCATTTGTGGTAATTTACGTGGATAGCCGCCCGTTGGCCGAACCGTGGATTTCCGAACATGCCAACGCCATTATCGAAGCGTGGGAGCCTGGCTGTTTCGGCGGACAGGCCATTGCCGAAGTTCTGTTCGGGAAAGTCAATCCTTCCGGTAAGTTGCCCATTTCCATTCCGCGCAACGAGGGCCAACTTTTAATGGTTTACAATTACAAGCCGTCCACCTATTTTCATCCGTATTATGACGAAAAAACCACTCCGCTTTACCCCTTTGGTTACGGCTTAAGTTACACAACGTTTAAAATCTCGGGCTTGAAGTTGGATCAGGATAAAATGAAAACGGATCAGGAGCTGACGGTTTCCGTTTCCGTGCAAAATACGGGTAAGATGGCAGGCAGCGAAACCGTGCAGTTGTATTTGCATGATGAAGTCAGTTCTTTGACGCGCCCGGTCAAGGAATTAAAACGTTTTCAAAAAATATTCTTACAGCCCGGCGAAAAAAAGGAAGTTCGTTTTACGCTGAAAGCGCATGATTTGGGCTTTTACAACGGAAAAGGCGACTACCTGATCGAACCCGGTTGGTTCACTGTTATGGTCGGCAATTCTTCGAGAGATTCGGATTTGCTCAAAGCGCGCTTTGAGTTGGTTCGGTAGGAATTAAAGGGGCGCCCGATCGGTCAGCCCGACTTAAAGATGAAAAATGTGCTCCTGCCAAAGTTTAGCTTTATTTAGGCAGAAGCGGCAAAAAATTTGACAATTTAAGAGAACATTTTGATGAAAGGAGATGCAATGTCGCGTTCATGGAGCAGACGGTCGTTTCTAACCTCAATCGGCGCGGGAATGGCGGCCGCACCGTTACTGAGCGTTGCCGGTAAAGCCAAAGCGCTGGCCGGTTTGGAAACACTCAAACGCAAATCGGGCCAAAAACCGATGAATATTATTTTTATTCTGTCTGA
>JALWEA010000359.1 GCA_027039465.1 Calditrichia bacterium
ATCATGGACATGATTATATCTCTCCTGTTTTTTGTAATCCGGAAAAATATAATCATTTTTTTGTTGACATTTCTAATTTACCCACTCAAAACTAAAAAGAACCAAAAAAGTTAATATCTTATCCAAAACGCCAGAAAAGGAAAATGTCTGGCTGTATGCCCGGTGTCGGCCGGACTTTTAAACATAACACCTATTCAACCTACATCCGATTAACGAATACACGAATAACGCTTTCCCCATTTAACTTTTAACTCTTACACACTTAACTCCTTTTCCCATCCGAGGCAAAACATTCTGCTACTTACTGAATCAACTCCGAACAAGCAGGAGAGAATGCTAACGCACTCTCTCCCGACAAGTCGGAGCGGGGGCCAGTTATTTTAAAAGGGTCATTTTCCCGCTAAGTACGGCACGATTGCCGAAATCGACAATATAAAAATAGGTTCCGGAAGGCGCTTGTCTTCCGTCGGCCAATTGTCCCTGCCAAACCACTTGATATTCCCCGGCACCGTTCACTTGTAATGCCAGTACGCGCACCAATTGCCCGGCGCTGTTGTAAATCTTAATCAACACCAAACCGTGCCAATTGGTATTTACGCGCAAACGAATGGTTGTACTTGGATTAAACGGGTTCGGATAATTGCCTAGAACTTCAAACTGTTGCGGTGTATGATTATTAATTTCAACAATTTCCCGATTTTCAATACCTGTTTCACCGGAAAAGCTAGTAAAAGGACTAAGCACACCGAAATTCATGCTAATGCCAATAATTTCTTCTTTCAGCAGTTGTGCTTCCGTGGAATTGGCATCGTAGGAATAATATTCCAGCAGCAAATCTTCGATTTTTTGTTTGGCCCAAATCTTGGTTAAAAATTGATATTTGTGGGCAGTAGAGTCGCTTAAATGCACCTGGTACTGGTATTCCGTAGCTTTTCCGAAGGCCGTTCCGCTCAAAGTTACCGTAACATCCGAAGGTTCGCTAAAACGCCCGGAAACAATGAGTTGTTGCCCTTTGTACAAATTGGGCAAATTTTGCGGATAGACTTCTTTTATTAGTCCTGCCGGAGTAAAGGCAATTTGGGTATTCAATAAAACCGGATTTCTAATGGTTAAATAAAATTCCGTAATCTTGCTTTCCAATTCTTCATCACCCAAAAACTCCGCATTTCCGTCATGTTCCTTGGCCAGGCGCGCCAGAAACTGTTTGTTGGCATCATTGCCGATTCCAAAGGCAAAAATAGAGACGGTCACTTCATTTTCCACAATGGTCTGATTAATATGCGCCAATAAATCGTCGATGTCGGTAATGCCAAAGGTTGGTTGGCCATCCGTAAAGAAGATGATGATGTTAGCCGTGGAGTCGCCGGATGATTTAAATTGCGGAATGGCCACATCAAAAGCTTTGGAAATATTGGTTCCTCCGTAGGCAATGAATCCGTCAATGTAATTTAAGGCGGCGTCACGATTGGTTTGATTGAATTCCACATGGCTCGGCTTAAAGCTGGCCGCATCTGAAGAAAAATCCACAATATTGAACATGTCGCCTTCGTTCAGGTTATTGACAATAAATTTTGCCGCATCACGCGCCTGTTCGATTTTCGTACCGCTCATGCTGCCGGAACGATCCACAATGAGCGTAAATACTTTTTTGATCACATCGGTATTTTCACTAGGATCCGGTTCGGCAATAAATGTAAAAAACCCGGGATCGGCTTTGTCCGGCACCTCGGAATCGGGCAAAAGGGTGCTCATACTGAACAGACCCAGCTCATTGGCCGCCAATTCATATTGCACGTGAAAATCATATTTAGGCACTTGCTCGTAAATGGTGAAATGCAATTCGGCATGGTGACCGTCATTAAATGAACTGTCGGACTGCAAATTCTCAAAATTCAAGGAATTAATGGTACGATCGGAATCCAGAAAAAAGTCAAAGCTTTGTTCGACCACCGGTGCCGTTTGCAGCAAGCGGTAATCGCCCTTGTATTTAAAATTTACCTTCCCGAATTTGTAAGGCAACAGTTGAACATATTTAAGGCGAACAATTAAATCGCCACCGGCCGGTACTTCATGTTCTATATTGTAAAATAAGGGCGTGTCTCCCAAATATTCCTTCAGATTCGCATCCATTTCCTCGCCGGAATGGGGTAATGATGTATCTTGAGGCGAGGCGGAAAAAGTGGCGCTGTACCATTGACCGTCCACGTAAAAATCCAATTCCGTGGCGCTGCCGCTCTCCGGCATGGGAAATCCGTATTTCACCCTTTTAGCCGTATTGTAAAAATTTTTAAATGTTTGGGTGGAAGTTACAATGGCTACCTGATTTTCCACCTGAACCTGAATGTGATTATCAACCAATTTCAGGTAATACGCTTTGGAAATATCCACAATAGCCACACCCGTTGAGAAGGCCTGGCCGGCAGAAAGGGCTAAAAACAGCAACGGAAGTAATAATTTTTTCATCTGCAATCTCCTAAATATGGTAAAAATTTTTAATCTTTTCTCTTTTTCAACTATTTAAAATTAATCACAAAATCTCTTTTGGGATAAAAGTTTTTAAATTGCCATTGATACACATATTTGCCGTTCAAATATTTCTCGCTATTTGGCGGAAATGAAAAATTAATCTGTTGAATTCCCGGGTCTACCACTAATTGGAAACGCGCTTCTTTTAGCGGTTTTAACCATTGGCGGGTGCTGGTAACAATGTATTTAACATGATTTCCGTTAACTTTCTGCAAATAACGAACAATAACAAATGTACTATCTCCGGCGGCCATTTGCAACGGAATTCGAGTCCCCCACTGCTTTTCCTTTTGTAAACTTACCGCAATCTTTTGAAATTTTTCGTCATACGCCTGAATGTTACTGACATTGGAATCGGGGAAAGGGTACCAAACCGCTCCCTGAAAAGCGTGCTCTTCCGGATTTGAAAAGAAATAAACGCCCTGCACCACAAAACTCCTACGATCCAGATAAAAATTCAATTCTTCTTTGACAAATTCCATTGTCTGTCCTTGCAAAAAATGCACGCCGACTAAAACGATCAACCAATTGAATAAAAAATTTTGTTTATGATTCATTTTACCAAAATAACCGATCCTGACGTTAATATTTTCCCGTTGATGCTTAAACGATAAAAATATTTTCCTGAAGGCTGTACCTTTCCCAAGGCATCACGACCGTTCCAATAAATCGAATGCTCTAATGTCGAGAAAGAAAATATACGCACCAATTGCCCTCGAACATTAAAAATTTCCAGTTTCATTTTTTTCGCAGGTGATTCGGAAACAGAAGTTACATGAAAATAGGTTCCGGGATTAAAAGGATTGGGATAAGCAACAACTTCCACCGTTTGAGGCATCTTTGGCTTTAATTTTTCAATGCCGGTATAGGTAGTCAGATGAATGTCCGAATAAACGAGCGTATCCGGCGTTAAATTCACCGCAAAAGTATCCATGGGAAAAATATGAAATTCTTCGGTATTTCTTTTACGCAAATAAAGGTAATATGATAGGTATTTACGTGCATATAAACGTAACTCAAAATTCCCAAGAGAATCGCTTTTAAAATCATAACCGAATAGATTTAAATCTGCATTGGCAACCCTATTACTATCCTTATCCCAGACACGACCTTTTACTGTGGCCCTAATTCCGGTAGTATCATTTTCAAAGCCAATGGTGGGCGAATTGTCAAGACAATACTCGAAGGCAAAATCTTCGGGAATAAGACGAATGCTTTGGTAAGGCTTTGGTGCGGCTACCTGACAATATTTGCTTGGGCCAAAACACAACCAAAATTCATACCAAAGATTTCCGGAAACATCGTACGCCCGCAAATGAAGCGAATCCCCTTGAGCATTAATTTTTAACGGCGCTGTTAAACTATCGGGCGTGAGCAAAAGGTAATGCAAGCTATCGCGTAGTACCGTAGATTTAACCCGACGTTCTCCGAAAGAAGAGCTGATCGTCATGGAGTGATATTCGGACGTATCGATCGGATCGCCAAACATTGAATAAAATTCCACTTCAATAACCCATGTGCTGTCATTTTGGATTTGAAATTCGCTTATGCGAATTTGTTTATCCATCACCGGGTTAGCGGTAAGGTTAGCCATAAAAATTAAGATTACTATTCCATATCGGATAAATCGTTTATTCATCTCACACCTCGATTTAGCGCACATAAAGCATTTTTCGTGTACGCATAAATGATTTGGATTTTAGCCGATAAAAATAAATACCGCTGGGAACCATCGAACCTTCAAAATTCCTCCCATCCCAAAGAATCTGATGGTTCCCCGCGGCAGAAAAGGTTCTATGCCAACTTTTTATTTTTTGACCCAATGTATTGTAAATCGTTAAAGTTACTTGCGAAGCGAACGGAATTTCAAACGGAATGACGGTCGCCGAATTAAAGGGATTGGGATAATTTTGCAATAAGCGGAAAACATCAGGTTGAACATCAGCCGATTCGTCAATCGCGGTAAACATACTCAACGGCTCAACCGCACCGTCCACATCGTAGCCACAACCCGTGCGACCGGTTCGTTGCCAGGCAAAAAGAACCTTATCATTGTTTACGGCTGCCATGGCATTCCCAATGAGTCCGCTGTCGATTTGGCTGATAACCTTGCTTTCAATTTCGCAAATGCCGTTTAGTGCGTAAACATTGGCCATTATTTTTTTATCAAACGAATAAAGCGACATAAATTTCTGCTCGTTCAATTTTAATAAGAAGGGCCTGGGAAAAATACGAGCAGGCGCTATCGGGAATGTAGGAGTAAGTGTATCGCCCGAAGCCGTAATTAAAGCCGCCTGATAATATACGCCGGAAATAACCTGATTCTTTACCAACAAAAATAATCCCGGATCAAAAACCATGGCAACCGGTGCACTGAATTTATAAACATCGCTCAACATCTGTGCGGATTCGGCTGAGAATTTAAGCCCTTTATTATTCCAGACCAACCAACATTCGCCGTTCTTCATTTGGAAAACGCGGGCGTTTTCCGACGGATCGGTATCGTAAAAAGAAAAGGTTCCCCGAATATTCCCGTCGGAAGCAACAATGGTTACCGCTGTCCTGTCGGTGAAGTAATTGTGGTAGATTAAAACAAAGGATTGGTCTTGTAATACCGATGCCGATAAACAACAAGCATGATAGTTAGTAGCAATCGTATCCTGCTTTATCCGTTGATTCTCTTTATTGTACAAAGAAAAACCCAAAATATCTTTGTGTACGGTTTTTTTCCAAAAACGAACATGCGAGCCGTCTTTAAAAAAAACAATCGCGCCGGAAGGCACCCTATCTTCCCCGTCTTGCGGAATTCCCTGACCGCTTACGGTTCTTCCCGATCGATTACCGTGTTTTTTGTTGTAAATAACGTAAAAATCATTTTCACCCTTGGGCAGAATGTTTGTAAGGAATTCATTACTGCCCGAAACATCATCATTTATTTTTAATTGATCTTTTAAAACAAAGTTCTGGTAATGGCCTAAATAAACATTCCAATGGCGATCAAACGGAGCGTAAAACTCCTTGTCATCCGTAAAGTAACAGCCGTTTTCATTCAGAGAAATTCTCATAGAAGAATCGATGACAGCGTGCCCTGTGAAGTTACCGTTTGACGTAAAATCGTAAAAGGCGTTTACATAAACACCGTTTACATCGGGATTGAGTCTTCGGCCGGAAAGAATCAAACGGATTTGCCCGTTTTGCAAAACAACAAAACGCATTTTCATTTCATAACGATCCGTAGTCCAGCCCAAATTTATCGTTTTTACCGAATCGATTTGTCCGTTTTGAAAAACACGAAAATAGTTTAAAACCCTTTTTTTAACATTCCAGAAAGCGGCCAAAATCGTTGTATCACACAAAGAAATCGAAGCTAACGGCAATAGCATAGAACCGCTCCCGTAGAAATCGGAAGTTTGAAAATCAGCCAGCTCCAATATTTTTTTCGGTTGAATGATCATGGAATCTCGAGAATCAAAAAGAGTATAGTACAAAGTGTAAACCGTATCCGAATAAGCAGCCTGAAAATCGTTGAAAAAAATAAATCCGTAGGTATCATTTCCAAAAGTCGAAGCCGTAAAATTAATGGGCGCAAACGGGAACTGATCAATGGAAGAAAGCGGATGAAGCTGATAATCATAGCGCACAATCCCAAAATATCCATCTAAAAGCAATTTGACAAAATTATTCGCGAAAAAGAGAAACTGATAATTGAATTTACTGACGCCCATACCGCATACCGGAGAACTTCCGCTTGTAACCATAATTGTATCCCGACTCGCAGAATTTCCACGGTACAAACGCCCCGTGTAAAAGTAGGAGCCTGGAAAAATATCGCTACCTTCCCGCGAAAAATATTTAATTGAGAGCATTACTGAATCCGGCCCGAAAAACAAATTGTTGTTACCCCAAAAGGGCATGTTCGCGCCCGATTTTTTCAAAGTTTGTGCATTGAACCATTGGGCGAAAGCATGGTAAATGCCCGTGCGATTATCCGTCCATGTAACAATGAAAGAATGGTTCGGACTTACAAAAAGGTGCGGATCGTACTGATCAAAAGTTGACGGTGTGCTTTCAAGGCTGATTTTAAAACTTTGGCTTTGGCTGAACAAAGGCAAAAATATAAGCAGCAAAATCAGAGTAATTTTTTTTAACATTGCCAGCCCCTCTTTGGAAATGATTAATGCGGCAATCGAAATTTATTAAGGTTACTGCTGCGATTCAAACCAGCATTATTCTAAAATAAAACCACCGGAAGCCACAAACTCTTTAAAATCCCTCCCATCCCAAAGAATTCGGTGACTTCCAGCGGGTTGTATTCATGATTGATCATTATTAAGTATTACAAAAATAATGCCAGGAGAAAGGATTGGTGAAGTAATTGGTTAAGGGTTAAGGGTTAAGGGTTGAATGGTTGAATGGGAAAATCGTTATTCGTTATTCGGATGTAGGTTGAATGGTTGATTGGTTAAATAGTTGAATGGTTCAAAGGGAAAAATCGTTATTTGTTAAGGCCTGTCATTGCGAACGATCCCGCGAGCCTGCGAGCGGGAGAGTGAAACAATCCCATCCAAAGCAGCGACAGAGACTTAAAGGATTCTTTGTTCCGTTCCCATCATTTGGCAACCGGACGAAACCCCGCACATTATCAGGTAAACAATATCTTCAACTCAACAATTCCCCAAACGACCATCGCAAATAGGGCATCCCGAGAATCGGGACGGGGATGGGTTGAAAAAAGATTTGCAGGATTGTCCAATCTAACGAATAAGGGATTCATCGTCCCGCTGAAGCGGGGGCTCGGAATGACATTTCACTCTTAGATAATTGTTTCGTTTTCATTCGGATTTTTTCGGTGGCCGATAACGCTGCATAAATTTCGTAGATCACGAAATTTTTTCGCATCTTTAAAAGGTGTAATTCAGATTTACCACGAAGGCTTTTCGATGAAGCACGGATGGTTCTATTTGTAAACTGAGTTTTTGCGTTTTTGACAATTGTACCGACAAATCATATTGGGCGTACAACCAAAGTACTCCGTAGAAAATTAAGGCCGCATTCCTCAAACGATATGATTGATCGTATTTCTTGTACTTGCGGTCAATGTCCGCCTGCTCGACTGCATTCAAGTATCGTTCTTCAAGAACATGGGTCTGCCAGATCAAATAGCCTGAGGCCGAAGCGCTGAGCAAAGAAGTAATCATTAAAAAAGCGCCCTTCCCTTTTTGTCCGCTCACCAAATGTCCCAGTCCTGGCCAGATCATTGATTTGTACATGGCGCTGCGCATGGTTTGCCATTGCTGCAAAGAAATGATTTTCCCTTTTTCTTTTTTAGCGGGTAAGGTTGTTTGCGGCTGCCGATTCTTCAAATAATTTTTATGGATGCTTTCGAAGAATCGAATGATTTTAGGTGAATTGTTCAGCGGGTCGAGTTGGTAGTCCGGTTTTATTTTCAAAATTTCAATGAAAGTTAAAACGGCCATCTCATTCTGATCCAATACATAATAAGCAATGGCCTTCATGCGCAAAATTTCCAACACATCCTTTTGGCTCAGACGGGAACGATTCCGCAAAAGCGAGTCGGCCAATTGCACCACTTTTTTGTACTGAAAAGCGGTAAAGGCTTTCTTAAGGGCCTTCATGTCGGTTTGTTCGCCGGAAGAAGCCTTCACTACTCCGCCGGCAGAAAATAACAACAATAAAACGATTAGAAAATATTTAAAAATGCCACCCGACCTTTCCGCAGCCATATTTACCTCAAAAGAATTAAACGTTTGGTAAGCGTTTCCGTTGGCGTTTTCAAGCGATAGAAATAAATACCCGTGGCCAAGTCTTTTCCGTGTTTATCTTTACCGTTCCAATATTTACTGAATGTTCCTGCGGGTAAATAGCCGTTTTGCAATACACGAACTTGGCGTCCGGTAATATCATAAATCGCGAGCTGAATTCTTTGATTTCGATTGTTGTAAAATCGGATGGTTGTACTCTGATTAAACGGATTGGGATAATTGTCAAATAAGCGCAACTTTTTCGGAACGGGAGCGGATCGCTCAATCATTCCGGTCGGCATGCTTTCAATATGCAATTTTTCCACGCTTTTCAGGCAATTACCCTGTGCGTCTTTACCGCCAAACACGTAAATCGCCGTGTCGAAATAGACGGCCGCCAATTCGGCCCGCGCAACGGTTAATTTGGGCAATGGCGCTAAAAATTCAATCTGCCCGCTTTGGTCGCCTTTCAAATAAATGCCCTCGCAAACATCCAAAGCCGCATCCGTTTCGTTGTACCCGCCGACGACCGCAATCAATCGATCGCCAACCGTTACGGCGGCTCCTGCGGCGCGTTCAACCAGCAAGGTATGCTCCGTATCCTGCCACTCCAGGGTGGTGATATTAAAACGATAAATATCACGTTGGATGCCGTTAAACGCCCCGCCGACCACAAAAATATTATCCCCGACCAAAGCGGACATTTGCTGAATGGGATTGGTGACATTCGGCGAATTATCGACAGAGCTGCCAACGCGGGTAAAAGTAATTTTTGCGCCCGGAATGTAATATTCGGCAATATAAGGATCTCCCGAAGTATTGCCTGGTGCGTATCCGCCAAAGATGTACAAATAGTTGCCGTAGATTTGCGCCGTGGCAAACTGTCGTTTAAAAATATTTTTTTGATCGTAAACGTAAGTCGGGCCCATAAAATCCCAAATTTCCAAAGTGGAATCGGTGTCGCTATCAGAGCCGCCAAACATCAAAACACTGTTACGATAAACACAGGCCGAGTGTCCGTAACGGCCATGTTTGAGCGTATCCGGGATAACCTGCCACGTATTCGCGCGCGGATTGTAAATCTGAATGATATTGCTTGCCGAATAAGTGTTGTCCGAATAACCGCCTATCACGTAAATAAGCGAATCTTTTACAACCGCTTGTGCACCCTTAACCGGTATCGGCATTTCTCCCACCACCTGCCATGTGTCCGAACCGGCCATAAGCGCAACGGGCAACAGAAAAAATGCAATGAATAAATAAATACCCTGTTTCATTCTATCTTCTCATTGATTAAATGTTAAACTTCGAATTTTTAAGAGAATTTATCTCCTTTAAAAATCATTATTAAAGTCTCAGGCCTTATGCCTTGGCCCACAAAATGTCATTGCGAACGATCACGCGAGCCTGCGAGCGGGAGAGTGAAGCAATCCCATCCAAAGCGGCAACGGCCATGAATAATGTTAGGGATTGCTTCGCTCGTTCCTTGCTACTATTGACATGATAAGCCCACAAGTTCATTATTTCAACCCATCCCCGCCCTTCCCTACTATCGCAGGGAAGGGTGCCCAATTTGCGGTGAGCATTTGGCGAATTACTGAGTTGAAGTAATTTTTTGTCCACCGGTGCGCAAGATTTTGGCCGATTGCCAAATAACTGCGACGGAACTAAGAATTCCGTAAATCCTTTGCTGCTTTGGAAGGGATCGCCGCGTCACTCGCTGCGCTCGCACCTACAATGACATCCGGCCACTCCCCCCCTTTATTTCAACAACTCAACAAACCGTCACAAATACTTAGGC
>JALWEA010000360.1 GCA_027039465.1 Calditrichia bacterium
ATATTATTTTTTCAAAAATCAACGATCAGTTAAGGGCGCTAATATAATGAATAATTCCGTAATAAAAAACTTTGCCATCGGATTTATTCCGATTTTCGTATTTATCATTGTGGATTCGATTTTCGGGACCATTGCCGGATTGATTACCGCCGTTGTAACAGGCATTGCCTATTTTGTTTATTATTATTGGCATTATCGTCAGATCGAAAAAATGATTTTACTGGATACCGCACTCATTGTTTTAACGGGCGGGATTTCCATTTTGTTTAATAATGCGATCTTTTTCAAGCTCAAACCGGCCATCATCGAATCCATCATGACCGTTTTGGTGGCTGTACATGCCTTCTCCAATCGCCCTGTTTTACTGGATATGGGTAAACGCTATATGGCTGATATGCCAATCAATGAGATGCAAATTCACCTAATGAAGCAACTCAGCCGAATTCTGTTTATCATTTTAATAATTCATACGGGATTGATTGTCTATTCGGCATTTTATTGGTCGGAAGGAGCCTGGGCCTTTGTTTCCGGAGGATTGTTTTACATTCTGCTGGGCGTTCTGGTGGTCGGTCAATTCATTTACATTCGTTTCATAAAAAAGCCTTCGTTCGCGCCCATTAAAGCGCCGATTGATCAAAGTCATTTTAATGATGCCGACGAACTTTTTGACGTTTTGGATGAAAAAGGTCGCATTATCGGTACGGCCACGCGTCAGCAGGTACACGGCAACCCGAAGCTCATTCATCCGGTCGTTCATTTGCACATTGTTAACGACAAAGGGCAGCTCTATTTACAAAAGCGGGCGCAAAGTAAGGATTTATTTCCTGGACTTTGGGATACGGCGGTCGGCGGTCACGTCCGCCATGGTGAAAGCATTCCGGATGCTTTGGTACGCGAATCAAAAGAAGAGTTCGGTGTAAATCCGAAAAATGCCAAACCGCTTTTTCAATACATCATGCGCAACCCTTTTGAAAGCGAATTGGTGCATGTATTTAAGATGCGTTACAACGGGCCGTTTAAAATCAATCGCGATGAAGTTGAAATGGGACGTTTTTTTTCCGTTTTTGAGATCAAGAAACTGCTGGGGCAAGGTATGTTTACCCCGAATTTCGAACAGGAATTTCAACTGCTGTTGAAGAACGGTTTTTTGGGTAAAACATGATTGGGAACTTGGAATTAGGAACTTGGAACTGGTACAGCGTCCGGTTCCCTAGTGATTCTGCTGACACTTGTAGGGGCGAAGCATTTCCCTAACAAATAAAGAAGCAATCGATGCTTTTGGTTGCACAACATTAAATTTTTAGGTTTGTAGCGTCTTGGCGGAAATGCTTCGCCCTTACTTCGGACATCGCAAGATGAAAGGTAGAATCGTATCGAGGGACGGACGCACCACAATATGTCAATAGTAGCGGAACGGAGTGGAGCGCGGCAATCCTTAACATCATTTAGGCCACTACCTTAACAATAGGCCGTTGCCGCTTTGGAGGAGATTGCTTCACTCTCCCGCTCGCAATGACAGCCCTTTACGACTAACGAATATACGAATACACGATTAACGATCCCCCATTCAACAATTCAACCCACATCTTAACGGATAACGGTTCATTTACCCCTTACACCCTTAAGGCTTAACCATTTACTACCTATGCTCAATTATCTCCAGCGCCAACTGCCAGGACGGCGCGGGCGTACCGGCGCTGCAGAAGGTTGCCAAATAACTTTTTCTTCTTCCTTTGATCCAACGGAAGACGGCACGGAAATTTTCGGTTGTTCAATCGTTCGTTCAATACGAAAGGCTTTTTCAGCCGCACGTAAAATTTCCGGTTTTAATCCTTCCGCCGCTATTTCTTCGGTAAACTTGCGCCGACCTTCAATGAGTTCGTGTAAATAATGATTGATCTGGTCCTGGGAATAAAAACGACGCACATCATATTCGGGAATCGGGCGACCTTCAACGGCCACAATGCCTTCGGTACCTAAAATACCTGGTTCGTATTGATTCGTTCCCCGCAAATCGCCGCGTTGAATGGCAGCCATTAAATTCAGCGGAACGCGCTCTACCTTGCGCACCAGCTTTTTAACCTTTTGACCGTTTTGCTCACTGGTTTCGATAATCTCGCCCATGCCGCCGGTATTGTACATCATAAAACGAACCTTGTCCGGGAACTTTTCCACCAACTTCATCACGATATCGTAAAAGCGGTTGACCTTGACACCCCGCGAACCTATAATAAACGGATCGGTGCCAACAATGCGCACGGACTCACCCGCTTTGGCCGGATTGGAAGCGTAGCTGTGGGTGGATTCGCCCCACAAATAGGCCAATACGCCCTGTTCCGGTGTTAGGCGTTGAGCAAAGGGCATAATGGTATTACGTCGCGTAATAAATGCAAAAATAATCCCGTCCATTTCGGTTAACGGCGGCAAATTGACCGTGGGCGCGCTAATGCCCACCATTTTTTTACCCTGACGGACTTTAAGCTGCTTACGAAAAATAACCGAGCGCCCGTTCCCGCAAAGGGATTCGTCCAAAAAATCGATCTCGCCTTTGTAATTCATCATTACGTTTTCAAGCAAGGCCGATTTGTGCACCAAAGCATTGTACATGGCTTCCTGCTGATCGGGTCGCACGTCGGTTTTAACATAAAAATTATTTTCCGAGCCCAAAGCCGAACCGTCGTCACGCAAGAAAACAATATCGTCCTGGCAGACTTCCGTTTTTTCACCGCGGCTTGGATCAAGGCCTAATTGATGGCAGGACCAGGTGGATTTACCGGTGGCCGTCATACCGAACAGAAACACGCCGTAGCGTTTAAGTTGATTATCGTTGGGGTCACGTACGGTTACGATTTTGGAACCGGCATGCAAACCCAACATGCCCTGTTCATCGGCACGCCACATGGCCTGACGCAAAAAGCCTTTCTTATCTTCGCCTAAATAATCGGTTCCCAAAGCAATGTTTAAATTGTACTCGGGCAAGGCCAAAATCTGCGCGCGCAAGATGTGTTCTTCGGGAATATGGATCATAATGAATTCCGGGCCTGGACGATTGCCGGGATCGAACATGGTATTGGCCCACATATAGGCATTGCGCACGTTTTTGGGATCCGCCACGGAAACGTACAAATTGCAAATGGGATTGTAATAGGGATTGTTACCCATCTGTCGACGGATATGCACAAA
>JALWEA010000361.1 GCA_027039465.1 Calditrichia bacterium
TATCATTAAAAGACAAAGCGGATGTGTGGGCCGAATACCAAAAAGATTCATCATCCCAATTCCAGCCTTCGGCCAAGCTCGGTTCTTTAAAATAACGATTGTCGCCGATGAGATTTCCGTTAATAATTTTAATGCCACGTTGCTTTAAAGAATCGGCCCAATTTTTAAAAATAAACAAACCGTCTCCGTGATAAAATCGACCGGAGATAGACGGATCGCCCGAACCTTTAATGATGAGATTTCCGAGTAAAATACTATCATTTTGGCTACCGGAAGAAAAAACGTAAGTTTCGTATCGAAATTCAGGGCCTAAATTGACTAAGGCGGCTGAAGTGGTAAATAGCTTCATATTTGAAGCAGGTATCATCAGCTTAAAGGGATTGTTTGCAAAAACGACTTGCCCGTCTTTCAATGATTCAATATAAATACCGATGTGAGCATTTGCTAAGCTCGGATCGGACAACAATAATTTTATTTGTTTACGTATTTCCTGATAGCGGCCCTGTCGTTGGCTTGCAAAACGATTCAGGCTGCACTGCATAAATAAAAGCGATAAACTTAAGATTAAAAAAACGGAACTTAAACGGTATTTCTTCATGGTAAATATCCTGATAAGTATATTTTGCATTTCACCGGGATTTACAATTGCTCATGAGATTAAACGCGTAGAAGAAATTTAGTTAGTTTGGCAACCAAACAATTAAATCAAAAAAAAGCGAGAATCAAAATTCCCGCTTTTTTAAGATTTTAGTCCGATAAAATCAGACAGCTTCTTTCAAACCTTTGCCTGCACGGAATACAGGAACTTTGCGGGCAGGAATTTCGATTTCTGCACCGGTCTGAGGATTGCGGCCTTTACGGGCGGCACGTTCGGAAACGGAAAAAGTCCCGAAACCAACTAGTGAAACGCTTTCACCTTTGGCTAAACTTTCTTTTACCGCTTTGATAAAAGCAGCCAATGCATCTTCAGCGGCTCTTTTGGACAGATTAGCTTCTTCGGCAATCTTTGTAACGAGTTCTTGTTTCGTCATTGGAAAATTCCTCCTTTAGCAATTAAAACATATCATTGAGATTTAATAATTAACTGGCTCTAATTTCAGAACTCTATTAAATAAAATCAAGTCTATTCTGATTTTTTTAACATTTTTTTCGATATTTTTTTACTTTTATTGGTCAATAATTTAAATAATTGTTACACCTTGTGAATTTTATTATATTCGCTGCAACTTTTTCAGGGTAAATAATAAATTCGGAGACGCAAAATGAAAAAAAAGATAAATAACGTTACCTCACAAGTCGAAAAAATCATGATGGAGAAAAATAATCAACAATTGATGTATCCTCCCATTGAAAAAATCGGTACTATTATCGTAGATAACTTCCCTGAATTGGGTAAGTTAACGGCCATGCGATTCCTGGAATGGGCGCAGAACAACGAAGGTTCAACGATTTCATTACCAACCGGAAAAACCCCGGAACATTTCATTAAATGGGTCACCTATCTTTTAACAAATTGGAATATTCCCAAAGTGCAAAAGCTTTTGGAAGAATGCGGTGTGAATCCGGCCAAAAAACCGGATATGCGCAGTTTTCATTTTATTCAAATCGATGAATTTTATCCGATTAATTCCACGCAGCACAATAGTTTTTACTATTACGTCAACAAATTCTACATTCGCGGTTTCGGCCTGGATCCTCAAAAAGCGCTGCTTATCAACCCCAATCAAATCGGCCTAAAACCCAATGAAACGCTGGAAGACGTTTGGCCCGATCATATTGTGGACTTAAGCTTGCGTTTTACCTATCCCAAAGATGCTTTGCAAAAACGACAAAAAGAAGTTTTGGCCGCGGTTGATCAATTTTGTACGGATTACGAATCGAAAATCCGTGATTTGGGAGGCATCGGTTTCTTTTTGGGAGGCATTGGCCCGGACGGGCACATCGGCTTTAACGTTCGCGGTTCCAGCCACTACTCCACGACCCGTCTTACCCAAACCAATTACGAAACACAGGCTGCGGCCGCATCCGACTTGGGCGGCATTGAAATTTCACGCAATCGTCTGGTGATTACCATTGGTCTGCAAACCATTACGTTTAATCCCAATGCCACTGCCATCATAATTGCCGCAGGTGAGGCCAAAGCAAAAGTGGTCCGGGATGCCATTCAATCCGAAAAATCGAACTTGGTGCCGGCTTCGGCTTTGCATTCGCTGCCCAATGCACGCTTTTTTATTACCCAGGGCGCCGCTAAGCTACTCAATGAACGACGCTATTTAAAACTGCAACAAACAAAAGAATTGAGCAAAACGGATATTTTTCAAATTATTACCGATTTGGCGGTGGAGAAAAACAAAAGCCTCTCTCAATTATCCCGTCAAGATTTCAAATCGATTCGCTCCAGCAAATTACTCCTGGAGCGTTACGGTGAAAAGGTCAATGAGTTTGTTGAAGAAGTTAAAACCGCCTATTTGCAGCATATCGAAAAAGCGTTGCAAATTCCCAGGAAACAAACCTTTTTGCACACCGCTCCGCATCACGATGACATCATGTTGGGTTACTTACCTTATGTGGTGCGTTTAATGCGCGAACCAACCAATACGCACTATTTCAATTATCTGACTAGCGGTTTTAATGCGGTTACCAACAAATATATGCTGCAACTTCTGGAAAAGACCGAGGCGTTCATTTATCGCCCCGAATTTCAGAAATTGTTTGCCGAAAATTATTTTGACCCGACGAATATCACCTTCCGCAACCGCGATGTGTTTCAATACCTGGACGGTTTGGCGGCTAATGACCAGGATGCCATGGACGAAGGTAATGCGCGCCGTTTATTACGCAATTTAGTCGAAATTTTTGAAGAAGATTCCATCGAGAATCTGCAAAACCGCATCAATGAGCTGGCAAATTATTTCCGCACGCAATATCCCGGCAAAAAAGACCTGTCCTACATTCAACAGTTAAAAGGCATGGTGCGCGAATGGGAAGCGGATATTCTATGGGGTTATTTCGGTTTCACCTGCGAATCGGTCATACATTCGCGCTTGGGATTTTACAAAGGCGAAATTTTTACGGAAGAACCGACCATGGATCGTGATGTTAAACCGGTTCTGGAAACCATTCGCCGAGTCAAACCAACCGTAGTTACCGTCGCTTTTGATCCCGAGGGCAGCGGC
>JALWEA010000362.1 GCA_027039465.1 Calditrichia bacterium
ACCATGAGTTTGCAGCACATGCTCATGCCCATGGTTTTGGCCGCTTTCGGAATTTTGGTTTCGATTGTGGGCACGTTCTTTGTAAGAACCAAAGAAGGTGGCGATCCTCAAGCCGCTTTAAATAAAGGTACGTTTGGCGCCGGTATTTTTATGGCCATTTTATCCTATTTTATTATCCATGCTTTTATTCCGGACAAGGCATGGGGAATTTATTTTGCATTGATTTCAGGTTTGGCGGCCGGAATTTTAATCGGATTGTTGACCGAATATTACACTTCGGAATCCCGTAAACCGGCTCGTGCCATTGCGCATGCCTCGGAAACGGGACCGGCAACGAACATTATCACCGGTCTGGCAACGGGAATGAAAAGTACGGCCTGGCCTATTACGGTGTTGGCCACGGCTATTGTCATTGCTTATTGGCAAGCCGGATTGTACGGCATTGCCATCGCCGCTTTGGGTATGCTTTCCACCATTGGTATTCAATTGGCGGTTGACGCTTACGGGCCGATTGCCGATAATGCCGGCGGTATTGCGGAAATGGCCGAATTGGGGCCGGAAGTGCGGCAACGCACGGATAAGTTGGATGCGGTAGGAAATACAACGGCAGCGATCGGAAAAGGCTTTGCCATCGGCAGTGCGGCCTTAACCGCGTTGGCCTTATTCAGTGCTTTTATGACCACAGCAGGTCTTAAATCCATCAATGTTTCCAATCCGTTGGTAATGGCCGGATTGTTCTTCGGCGCAATGATGCCGTTTTTGTTCTCTGCCTTTGCCATGAGCGCGGTAGGTGATGCCGCCTTCGATATGATCGAAGAAGTACGCCGCCAGTTCAGAGAAATCAAGGGGTTGATGGAAGGGAAAGCTGAAGCCGACTACCGCAAATGCGTGGATATTTCTACGGCGGCGGCTATTAAACGCATGATTCTTCCGGGAACACTGGCTATTGTAACGCCGGTTGTCTTTGGCTTTGTCGGTGGTGCGGAAATGCTTGGCGGTTTGTTGGCCGGTGTAACGGTCAGCGGCGTGGTGATGGCTATCTTCATGGCTAATGCCGGCGGTGCCTGGGATAATGCTAAAAAATACATCGAAAGCGGTGCTTTGGGCGGCAAAGGTTCCGATGCCCATAAGGCAGCTGTGGTAGGCGATACGGTCGGCGATCCTTTTAAAGATACGGCCGGACCGTCATTAAATATTTTGATTAAGCTGATGTCTGTCGTAGCTTTGGTGATCGCACCGTTGCTGTAAACGGGTGGCACGACGCTACTACGGGCGGGCGACGAATAAATTCTAACAAAATTAATTAACTAATTAACTCATCCTATCCCCTGGCCATGTGGGGGATCGTAATGACCAAAGGAGGTAAATATGGCGATCTACGAAACAATTTTCATCCTTGACAGCCTGTTGCCGCCGAAAGAAATTGATGCTGCGATCGAACGTTTTAGCAGCATCATTACGCAAAACGGCGGTAAGGTTCGCAAGGTGGATAAGTGGGGCAAGCGACGTCTTGCTTATGAGATTCAGAAAAAGCAATACGGCTTTTACGGATCGATCGAATTTGAAGGCGTTGGAAACATCCCTAAAGAGTTGGAGAGCGAATACAATTTTAACGATAAAGTATTGCGCTATCTGACCTATCGTTACGACAAACGGAAGCTTAAGGCTATGGCTATGGAAGAAGAAGAGGCTGTTAAGAGCTCCGCTCCGGCTACGCCGGCTCCGGAACCTGCCCCCGCTCCGGCAGCGGAAGAACCCGAAAAGGAAAAAGCTCCGGAAGCGGAAGTAACAACCGAAGAGCCCAAGGCCGAAGAAGCCCAGGCACCGGAAACCAATAACGAAGAAGAAAAACAAGGGGATGAATAAAATGCTTAAATTCAGAAGAAAACGCGTCTGCAGTTTTTGCCAGGAAGGCGTTGTTTACATCGATTTTAAAGATGAAAAAAAATTGATGAAGTATTTAACGGAACAAGGTAAAATTATTCCCAGACATACGTCGGGAACGTGTGCTAAACACCAACGCCAATTAGCCACTGCCATCAAACGAGCCCGGCACCTGGCTTTGATTCCATTTGTTGCGGATTTTACCAGGTAAACCACTAAACAAAGGTGATTAAGCATGGAAATTATTTTACGTCAAGATTACGAACAATTGGGTAAAACGGGTGAAATTGTAACCGTGAAAGACGGTTTTGCCCGCAATTATCTGATTCCCAAGGGAATTGCTTACGTTGCGACCAAAAACAATAAAAAGCGTCTGGAAAATGAGTTAAAAATGCAGAACTGGCGCAAGGAAAAAGAAAAACGCGCCGCCGAAGAAATGGCCAAAAAACTGGAAACGGTTTCTTGCACCATTCCGGTACAGGTTGGCGAAGAAGACAAATTGTTCGGTTCGGTTACTTCTCAGAATATTGCCGACGCTTTGGCCGCTTTGGGTTATGAAGTGGATAAACGCAAAATTCTTTTGGAAGAACCCATCAAATCTCTTGGGATCTATTCCGTACCCATTAAGTTACATCCCGATGTAACGGCAACCGTTAAGGTTTGGGTTGTAAAAGAATAGCAAAACATTAAAGCCCCGATTTTTCGGGGCTTTTGCTTTTTTAGTGCATCTGATGAGAATGTAGGTTGTAGCAATATTAAATTTTCTTGAAATTACGGCATCCAATGTCGTTAATTTTTAATTCTATTTTCTCCAAAACAAATATTTTTAAATTCTCATTTTTTTCTTTGCTTGGCTAATTTTTCTTCAGTATTATTACAGCAATCGTAAAACGATATTAATTCCAAATTTCAAACCGGAAACATATTAAGAAGGTGACTTAATGACCGGCGATACGATCGTTGAAGTTGTTTTTAATTTACCGCTGAATCAGGCATTTAGTTATCTGGTGCCTGAACATATATCACCGTCTCCCGCGCCAGGCAGCCGGGTTTTGGTTCCTTTTGGCAAGCAAACCATTACGGGTATTGTCGTGCAAAAAAGGCAACCGGAACTTAAAGATTTTGAACGCAAGCTAAAACACGTTGTGGATGTTTTGGATCCGGAGCCGCTTATTTCCGAAAAGATGTTGGAGCTTACGCATTGGATTGCGGAATACTATCTTTGCAGTTGGGGACAGGCGGTGTTTTTGGCGTTGCCCCGTGGCACGGACGAAGCAATCAAAGAAAAAGTTTATCCTAATGCGGACAGACCGCCGGAAAATTTGACCGAACGCCAACGAGAGCTTTTTCTGTTAATCGGCGACGCTCCCGGAAATACCAAAGGCTATTATCGAAAAAAATACGGTCAAGGTTCGTTTTACAGTATTTTGAGTGCTTTGGAGAAAAAGGGAGCCATACGGATCGTCCACGAACGAACGGAAGCGCGCGCCAAAGATCTTTTTCGGCAGTTTGTGAGTATTCCGGCTGATTACGATTCGAAAAAGGAAGCATTTGACGATTTCCTGAAATACATCAGGAAAAGGCCCGAAGTGGATGCCTATTTGCAGGATCATGCAGGGCAGGAAATTTTACGCAGCGAATTTTTGCGGCAGACCGGCATGGCCGATGCTACACTAAAAAAAATGGCCGGTTATCAAATCGTGGAGATCATTCATAAAAAGGTTGAACGCAAATTTGAAGTCGATGATCAGGAAGAGCGCGAAATTTTACATCTGATGCCCGATCAGGAAAAAGCGGTGGCGGCCATCCTGCCTTTCGTCGAACAGGGAACCTTTAAACCGTTCCTTCTGCATGGTGTGACGGGCAGCGGCAAAACGCAGGTCTATATTGAAATCCTAAAAGAAGTATTAAAGCGCGGTAAGACGGCTATTGTGCTCATTCCCGAAATTGCCTTAACTCCGCAAACCGTCCGTCGATTTCAAAAAGTAGTTGGGGACGAAATTGCCGTCTTCCACAGTAAAATGTCTCTCGGCGAACGGCTGGACTATTGGAAAGCCTGCTACGAAGGGCGGATTAAATGCGTGGTCGGCCCGCGCTCGGCTTTGCTGGCGCCGCTTTCGAATATCGGCTTGATTGTGGTGGATGAAGAACACGAGCATACCTATAAACAAACCGATATGGAGCCGCGTTACAATGCCCGTGATGTGGCCATTTATTGGGCCAAAATGAACAATGCCGTGGTTCTGTTGGGAACGGCCACCCCGAGTTTGGAAACCTATTTTAATGCCCGCCGCGGCAAGTATCAGCTTATTGAAATGATGAATCGTATCGACAATGTCAAAATGCCTTCTGTGGAAATTATCGATATGCGCCGCGCTAAGAAAATAGGCACGGGCGAAATGCGCTTGTTCTCGGAAAACCTGATGGAAAAAATTACGCAACGACTCGAGCGTAAAGAGCAGGTGATTCTGTTGCAAAACCGTCGGGGGTTTTCGGCCATGATGCAGTGCGGCGAGTGCGGTTTCATTCCCGTTTGTCCCAATTGTGACATCAGCTTAACGTATCATTCTCACGGGCACAAATTGCAGTGTCATTTGTGCGGTTACACGCAACCGGCTTACGACTATTGCCCGAATTGCGGTTCCAGGCAAATGATGTACAAAGGTACCGGAACGCAGCGCATTGAAGAGGCTTTGCAACAGGCATTACCCCAGGCGCGCATTTTGCGCATGGATCGGGACACGACCAAAGGACGTCAGGCGCACGAAAAAATTTTGCACAGCTTTGGTCAGGGCGAAGCGGATATTTTACTGGGTACGCAAATGATCGCCAAGGGCCTTGATTTCGGAAACGTGACGTTAGTTGGGGTTATTTCCGCCGATGTGGGGCTGTCCATTCCGGATTTCCGCGCTCCGGAACGGATTTTTCAGCTTCTTACGCAAGTTGGGGGGCGCGCCGGACGACGGGAAAAACAAGGCGAAGTGGTGGTGCAAACCTACTCGCCCACTCATTACGCCATCCGCTTTGCGCAAACACACGATTATTCGGGTTTTTATTTTGAGGAAATAAAGCACCGGCAGGCCTACCGCTATCCGCCTTATGTGCGTTTGATTCAAATTCTGGTTCAAGACGTGGATTTTTACGACACACTGAATCGTACAAGGGAGATTGCCGGTTTATTGAAAATGACCGTTGCCCGTTACGCCCAAATTTTAGGCCCGGCACCGGCTATTATCCAGCGCATGAATAATATGCATCGCTGGGTGGTTACTTTAAAATTGAATCCGCAAACGGATCCTACGGGCAAAATAACCAAGGCCATATTACGCGAACGGTTGAAAGATTTTTTAAATACCCGTAAAAAATCCGGTCAGGTTATTGTTGACGTAGATCCGATAATGTTGAATTAGTCTTTGAAAGATCAACCGACAAAGGGTTTGAATGTGAAAGCTATTTTTCCTACAAGCAATCAGGCTTTGGTAAATAATTGACAGCGCTGTGAATTTATTGGAGATTTTAACGAATAAAATGTATATTCGGATATTCAAAATGAGATAATTTGTACCTTGCAATTTACCATTTTTACGGATCAAATTTAGGCGGCATTTTGGGTATGTCGCCTGTTGAAAAAAATTTTTTACCAAGATTCGGAACGTATGAGCAAACATTTCGAAAAGCGTAAGCAAGCCGCCATGGTCGTAAACCGTCTGTATTCCACTCCGAGCATGATGAATGTCATGGATAGTAAGGAATATCAGGATTTAAAATTAAAATACGACCAACTGTTAAAAATGCACGACGAGCTGGAGAAAATTTACGGTTTTCACAAGGCGGTTTTGCAAAATTTAACCAGCGGCATTTTGGTGGTCAATTTAAAAGGAACCATTATTTTTGCCAATCGCTCCGCTTTGGATTTGCTCCAATACGAATATTTACACCTGCAGGGCAAACCGTTTTCATTTTTATTTGCAGATCCAGAGGAAGGCTCGTACTTCACCAATCGATTAATTAAAGAAAAGGCACGTTTTAAGAGCAGGGAGACTTATTTTTTAACAGGTAAAAAAACCGTTATTCCCATTGGCATGACGACATCAACATTCAATGAAATCGAAAGCCAGCAGGTAAACGGATTTATCATTCATTTTAGCGATATTACCGTTCAATTGGATCAACGACGGCAATTGGAGCGCATGGAACGATTGGCCACCCTGGGTGAATTGGCGGCAGGCATTGCCCACGAAATTAAGAATCCTTTGGCCGGCATCAAGGCGGCTACGCAAGTTTTACAGGAAAGTTTTAAACCCGATGATTTTCGTTCACAATTAATAACGCGCATTTTAAGGGAAATTGATCGCAGCAACGATTTGCTTTCCCGCTTTTTTGATTTTACACGTCCCAAAAAGCCCATTCAAGAATTTCATGATATTGAAATGTTAATCGATGGTATTTATCTTTTATTAGCACCGCGTTTGAAAAAAAAGAAAATACGTTTTAGCAAAGAATTCGAAAACGGCTTGCCAAGAGTGTTTGTTGACGCCAGTCAGATTGAACAGGTGCTGATGAATCTTTTTTTGAATGCCGTTGATGCCATGCCCGGGGGAGGCCTGTTGAAAGTATCGACGCAAACCGTTAATCAAGTGGTTTTACAGGAAGGTCACCAACCCGTTCAGGCCGTTTGTGTAAAAGTAACTGACGACGGCGTCGGTATTGCACCGGAAAATTTGGAAAAAGTATTTAATCCGTTTTTTACCACCAAAAGTAGCGGCATCGGATTAGGATTGTCCATTTCCAATCGATTGATCGTGGAAAACGGCGGTAAGATGGAAGTGAATTCCCAACCGGGCAAAGGTGCAACATTTGAGCTTTATTTCCCTGTAATTGAAGACAAACCGAATAAAGAGGCTCTGGTATGACAAAACGCATCTTGATTGTAGATGATGAGGAAACTCTAACTTTCAGTTTGTACCAAAGTTTTATTTTGTCCAAATATCCTTACGAGGTGCTTACCGCCGGAAGCGGTGAAGAAGCTTTGGAAAAATTGGGCGAAAAACCGTTTGATTTGGTCATAACGGATATTTTTTTACCGGGCATTTCCGGGATCGATTTGCTTAAATACATTCGGGAAAAAATGCCGGAGGCTAAGGTGATCATCATTACGGCGTACGGTTCCGAAGAAAAACGCGATGAAGCAATGAGCAACGGTGCATTGATGTACATTGAGAAACCGTTTGATATTATTGACTTTAAACAAAAAGTAATGGAAACTTTGGAATAAAATGGCATTAGTCGGAAATTTAAAAGACATCAAATTGGCGAATTTGGTTCAGCTAAACTGCATGGAACATAATACGGCCAAGTTAACTATTGAGCACAACGGGAAATACGGCTTTATTTATTTTGAAAAAGGTCAGGTCGTGCATGCCGAGTACGATCCGTTTATCGGTGAGCAAGCGTTTTATCGTTTGCTGCAATTGCTTTCCGGAAATTTTAAAGTGGAAAGTGGCATTCGTGCTCCGGCCAAAACAATATCCACCAATTGGAATAATCTTTTGTTGGAGGGGCTGCACCGCATTGACGACGAAGATCAGGATTCGGGCAAAAAGTATGTCCGTTTGTTCGAACGCCTTTATACGATTAAGGGGGTTAAACGCATTTACGTCATTGATAGTGCGGGGCAAGTGATAGCCAAAAGTACGGAAGACCTTCCGAACTCGCAGTTTGCATTGGCGCTTGCCAGTTATGAAGCGGATAAAATCGGCGATGCGATACATTTAAAGTCGCCGCAATTCGTCAGTATGAATTTAAATAATGCCAATATCATTCTCGTAAAGCAAAAAGATAAAACGCTTGTATTGGATGTGGAAAAAAAGACAAGGCTCGATTTGATTCTGCCGCTAATTAAAAAAGCCCTGAGTTCGCAATAACCAAACGGGGCCTAAAGTGAAAAGATTGTAAAAGAAAGTACAGAGCTGACTATGCCTGAACGCATTTTAAAAGAGATTCAAAATATTGAAACCGTGGAATTGGTTGCGATTTGTTCCTTTAAAGGGGAAATCGGCTTTAAATCGGGGAATATGATACCGGATGCGGATATCGGTCGCATAGCCGTTTATTTGCTGCGCATATATGCCGCGCAAAAAGCACAGGGTAATAAGCTGATCAGCATGGAATTGTTTTGGAATAATCATTTTTTAACAGCCCGTTTTGCCGATGGCTTTTTAATCATTACGATTTGCAGCTCTATTGAGGTTCTTGCCCTGTTACGCATTACGCTAAATGTTACGGTGGCCAATTTATTGGAGAACAAGCATTTTCTCAAATGGCTAAAAAAGCATTCGCAAGATGTCAATAAACATTTGCGTCGCGGAAATTTTGATGATTTGGAAATCAGTTTGATTTCAAGATTAGGATAGTCTATATTGTACTAATTTTGTGGAATATAAAATGATCGATTATATGCAGTTGGACAAAAACGCCATTTGTCGTCTTGTAACCGGAAAAATGCCGGGCGAAGTATCGCTTAATTCAATGGAATGGGCCATCATAACGCAGATTGACGGTGAACAAACCATTGATGAAATTGCCCGCAAATTAACTTTTACCCTTCCGGAAGCCTTACAAATTTTTAATGCGCTTATTGAAAAGGGATTAATTGAAGTTGCCAAAATTAAGGAAGTTGAAATTAAAACCGTGTCTTCGCGGTTTTTTAATCAATTGGAAAAAATACTCATCGAGTTCATTGGCCCGGTTGCGACCTATGTTATTAACGATTCTCTGATGGAATTAAATGCGGAACGTTCTCAATTTCCCAAAACCATGGTGCCGGAACTGATTGAGCTTTTAAGTGAAGAAATCAGTGATGAAGCCAAGAAAATAGAATTCCAAAAACAAATGCTAAATTTATTAAAAAGGAATTAATCGGTGCGTAAATTTGTTAGTATCCGTTGGAAGATGAGCGGAATTTTAATCCTAAGCAATGTGATCATGGGCTTAGTGCTGATCTTTTTCTTGAGCCGTACGGTTAGTCAAAGTTTGCATAAGGAATTAATCGAGCGCGGAAGAACCATCGGGTTAAATTTGGCAACCAACAGCGGCGATCTGATCTTGGAAAAAGATAAACAAGGCATCAAACATTTGATCACCAACAACATGAATTTCGAAAGTTTGGATTATATTGTTATTTATGACGATCAAGGCGGAATTTTAGGCGATACGTTCAACGGGCAAATTCCCCCTGCGCTTACTTTTACGGATTTTTCAAAGGTTTCTCAAAGTAAATCGGCCCGTTTACTAAACATTCCGGAAAAAAATGCCGAATGTTATGATATCTGGATTCCGGTCGAGGAGGGTTATATCGGCTTTGTGCGCATCGGAATGGACACCAATTATGTCCGAAAAACCGTTTTCAGCACAATCAAGTTAATTATCATTACGATTTTAATCGTGACGCTCCTTGGTATTTTTATTGTGATTCTGTTAGCCGGGCGGTTGATTCGTCCGATTACCTATTTGACAAGGCGTGCTGATGAAATCAGTCAGGGTAAACTGGATGAACCGGTGGTTATTAAAACCGGCGACGAAATAGAGCAATTGTCGGCGGCGTTGGAGCGGTTGCGGGAATCGGTCAAAATCGCCCTGGATCGTTTAAAAAGATATCAATCGATTCGAATGTAAATTTATTTAAGAGGATAACGCTATGGTACAAACGCGTAAATTGAAAGACGGAAGTCGTCAGGTCATTTTGAACGGCAAGCAGTACGAAGCCATTACCAAGGTACTTTCGGAATTAGCCACCAAAACAAAAGCGTCGGCTATTTTGTTTGCCGATATGAGCGGTCAGCTTATTAGCCAGCGCGGCCATACCGAAGATATGAACACAACGGTGCTTTCGGCTTTGGCTGCCAGCGATTTTGCCGCAACTTCTGAAATGGCCAAGTTGGTGGGTGAAGAAGCAAAATTTAAGTTGCTTTTTCATGAAGGAGAAAAACGCAATGTGTATCTCTCAAATGTGGGTGACGACTTTTTCTTGGTAGTTGTTTTTGATGTTAGCGTTACTTTGGGACTTATTCGAATTTATACTAAAAAAGCCATTGAAGACTTGTTATCCGCTTTGGAAGAACAGGG
>JALWEA010000363.1 GCA_027039465.1 Calditrichia bacterium
GCGTTTTTCACCGGACACCGACTGGATGCCGCGACTGGTTTTAATCGCCAAAAGCACGTACGTGTGGTTGCATCAATTAAGCAAAAAATATCAGCGCCCCGTTCAACGCCTGGATCAAATCCCTGACGAAGAACTTCGTTTTTTGGCCGACTTCGGCATTACCGGACTGTGGCTGATCGGCATTTGGGAACGCAGCAAAGCTTCGCAAAAGATCAAGCAAAAAACCGGCAATCCGGAGGCTGCCGCTTCCGCTTATTCTTTGTACGACTACATTATTGCCGAGGATTTGGGAGGCGAACCGGCCCTGCAAAATTTAAAAGAACGTGCCGCCCGCTTCGGCATCCGCATGGCCACGGACATGGTACCTAACCATACCGGCATCGACTCCAAATGGGTCATCGAACATCCCGACCGTTTTATTCAACTACCCTATTCGCCGTTTCCGCAATACACATTTAACGGCCCCGATTTGTGCGATCATCCCGATGTGGGCGTGTTTATTGAAGACGGCTATTGGAATCGCAGCGATGCGGCCGTGGTTTTTAAGCGCGTGCATTATCCTTCCGGCGACACCCGCTACATTTACCACGGCAACGACGGCACCAGCATGCCCTGGAACGATACCGCCCAATTGAATTATCTGAATCCCGAAGTGCGCGAAGCGGTTCTGCAAAAGATTCTGGAAATCGCCCGTCAATTTCCCATCATCCGCTTTGACGCCGCCATGACCCTGACCAAAAAACATTTCCAGCGTTTGTGGTTTCCCGAACCGGGCCACGGCGGTGACATTCCCTCCAGAGCCGAATTTGCCATGACCAGGCAGGAGTTCGACAAACACTTTCCCAAAGAATTTTGGCGCGAAGTGGTGGATCGTGTGCAGCAGGAAGTACCGGACACTCTGCTTTTGGCCGAAGCGTTCTGGCTGATGGAAAGCTATTTCGTGCGTACCCTCGGCATGCATCGCGTTTACAACAGCGCCTTTATGAACATGCTCAAAAACGAAGAAAACGAAAAATATCGCCAACTCATTAAAAATGTGCTGGAATTCAATCCGCAAATTCTGAAACGCTATGTGAATTTCATGAATAACCCGGACGAAGAAACGGCCGCGGTTCAGTTTGGCACCGGCGATAAATACTTCGGCGTGTGTACCATGCTGGTCACCATGCCAGGTTTGCCCATGTTCGGCCACGGGCAATTGGAAGGCTTCCGCGAAAAATACGGCATGGAGTACACCCGCGCTTATTGGGACGAACAGGAAGATCGGGAACTCATCGCCAACCACTTCAAGCTGATCGCCCCGCTTTTGCACAAGCGCTATTTGTTCAGCGAGGTCGATCACTTCCTGTTTTTCGACGTCATTACGCCGGAAGGCCACGTGGTCGAATCGCTTTTTGCCTACAGCAATCGTTTTAATGACGAAAATGCTTTGGTTGTTTACAACAACAGTTTTTCGGCGGCCGCCGGCTGGATCAAAAATTCCGTCGCTTTTCGCCAAAACGACCGGCTGACCTCCGACACCTTGATCAACGGTCTTGGCCTGCAGGGATCGAACGGCCAATTCGTCGTTTTCAGGGATCAGGTGACCGGCCTCGAATACATTCGCCGGTTCGAAGAGCTGCGGGACACCGGCCTGTTCGTCGCCCTCGGCGCGTACAAATTTAATGTTTTTACGGAATTTAAAACGGTAACCGCCTCGGACGAGTGGCCGTACCACCTGCTTTACAAAGAGCTCAACGGCAACGGCACTCCCGACTTGCGGCAGGCTTTGTTGAGAATCCGTTACAAACCGCTGCATCAGGCAATCCGTTCTTTGTTTTTGCACGAATTCAATTGGTCTCCGGCGAAAAAGACGGATTCGCTGCCTTCGATCCTGAGTGCAACTTTCCAGGCTTTTGCGGCTTGCTGCCAGGCCGTTTCAACTTTTGAGGGCTTGGCGGCGCTTACCGAAGAGGAACTCCGGCTCGTTTTGCGCAAGCTGGAGCGTCTTGCCCAACTACTGCAGAACCCGCCGCTGCCCAAAACGTCCAAATCAGGTAAAGCGCCATCCCGCATTTGGGCGCGGCTGGAACAAATATTCAACCCGTCGGGAAATGCCCCCAATGCCGATCTGCCTTTCTTGCATTTATTCCTAATTTTGCAGGCCCTGAAAGCCGTTTACAAACCGGCGGACAAAACCGACTTTTCCTTTTTGGACAACCGCCTTTTGAACGAAATTTTCGAAGAGCGCCTGCAAAGCTTTACCGAGTCTGCGGCACGCGATACCATGACCCTTTCCTTGCTGAAAATTTTGTCCGTATTCGAAGACGGCATTCCGTTTAAAACCAACCGCCAACTGCGTCTTGAAATTGAGAATCTGATTTCATTCGAGCCGACCGCCCGCTATTTGGACATTCACCCCTTTGAGGGCGTGTACTATTTTAATAAAGAACGGTTCGAAGAGCTTGTTTTTTGGCTGTACTTTTTGAAGATGTTGGCCTCATGCCCGAAACCCGCGCGTCAATGCCAACAAATCGTAAATGCCATGAAACGGGCGGAGAATTTGTGTAAAAAAGCTGAAAAATCAGGTTACCGCTGGTTTGAATTTTTGGAAAGTTTGAAAAGCGGACGTTAATCGATCAAGGGCAACAATTGGTACTTGAACATGCTGTCCATGCGATCCAACTGCCGCAAATCGGAACGTATCTGATCGATTGAGGTGAAAAAGTCAACGGGATAGCTCGGGTACAATTCTTTGTTCGGCCCCTGATGCGGCGGATTGTCCTGCATTAATTCCAGCAAAAACAAAGACTGGTACAAATAGGTTCTGGCCGCTTCGAATTCACCCAACTGCACCAGACAGCGCGCTTTTAAATGGGTGTAAACCGCACAGGAAGGATTGAGCGCCAGCGCCTTGTTCACGCAACTCAGGGCTTCATTGTATTCCTTTTTATCCACCAGCACCACCGTTGCCAAATAATTGAGATATTCATCGGAAGGATATTGTTTGTAAATATTCAGAATGTATTCGTTGTAACGATCGCGATAGCTTCGCCAGGCCAACTGACTGTTGACTTCAAAAATGCGCTCAATGAGTTCGGGACTGACTTCGGAATAATCGTCACTTAATTTGGAATAGATTTCAAAGGTGCGTTCAAAAGAAAAGGGCTCGTCGTCAAAAATATCCGGAGCTTTGTTGCGCGGCCGTTTGGCCAGTTTTTCCATCTCTTCCGGATTGTTACGCATGAATACTTCGTTGCCGATTTCAAAAATCTCATTAATCGATTCCAACGTAAAAGAAAGCGTAAAATTACGCTTCTGATAAATGCTGAAAATCTCCTTGATCGATTTTTGTAATTTGGATTTTGAAATCATTTGCCCTCATCCTTTTGGATGATAATAAAACTGTTGCCTTCTATTTTAATCGTACGTTTTCCTGTTCGTTTAAATTTTGAACCGTCTATTTTTTTAATTTTTCCCTGCGGCGCCTCTTTAATGATTTGCGCCGAGTCGGACAGGTTGATAATCACATCAACCGTTTGATTTCGCCACTGCCTGCGGTACCACCAAAGCCGCTTGGAATCATCAATCTTCACCGTTTGCAAGGTGCCGATCGTTAAAGCCTTGCTACTCTTCCTAAATTTAATCAGCTTTTGGTAAAAGTCAAACCATTTTGCATTATTTAACGCATAAAAATTGGGACGTATTTCCTGCGCTCCGTATTCCTGGCCGTAATAGAGCAGCGGCGTGCCCGGAACGGTGAACAAAACAACCGCCATCACTTTGGTCAGTTGCGGCCCGAACTGACTGATAAATCGCGGCAAATCATGATTTTCCAAATAACGCAAACTTTGTGCGCCTTTGGGATAGTTCAACCGACTTTTGGCAAGGCCCAAAGGAATGGCCGAAATCGGTTTGCGATGGTGCAGAACATCCAAAACATTGCCGTAAAAATCCGTATCGTACGACATGTCAAATTGGTTGTCGTGGAAAATCGGTTGGCGAGGCAAAACTTCATCCAGGAGCAGGCAATCAAACTTCAACGGTTTAATGCTGCGGCGAAAATCTTTCCAGAAACTGTGCGGCACAGCCCAGGCCACGTCGCAGCGAAAACCGTCCGTTCCGCTGCTTAGCCAAAATTGCGCCGCCTGAATCATGTAATGGCGCACCCAGGGATTGTGGTAATTCAAATTAACCAAAGTGTCCCAGTCGTTGTGGTAACCCCAGGTTCCGTCCGGCTTCCAGTAAAACCAATCACGCAAAGGCGAGCGTTTGTTAAAATAAGCGGCTCTGACGAACCGATGCTGATCCGAAAGATGATTGGCCACGAAATCAAACAAAACGTTCATGCCCATTTGATGCGCTTTGTTTATTAATTGAGCATAATCCGTTAACGAACCGTAACGCTTATCGGTTTGGAAGAGTGACGTGGGAGCGTATCCGTGTTCGGTCGGCCCCTGATAGACGGGCAGCATCCAAATTGTATTAACGCCCAATTTTTTCAGATAGGGCAATTTTGCCGTTAAACTTTTAAACGTGCCCAGGCGCGTAAAGCGTCGCAGAAACAATTCGTAAATCACCGAGGTGTCCGCCCAGGCCGGTGTCTGTTGAAAATCGTACCAGGCGGTTTTTTGGTAGTGATTAATAAAAAGAATTCTGGGCCGGCTGAAATGACCGCCGCTGCTTTGAATCAAATAGTAAAAATACGTTCCCTGCGGCGCTGATTTGTCAAAATAAAGCCGATTCCCCTTGCCTCGAAATTTCTTTGCCGGATTTTGCACATCGCCGATCCAACGGAAACTTTGTCCCGCGGAACGAAGCGGGTTAAAAGCGACCACCAAACGTTTGCCCGTGTTTTCAATTTCCGAAAAGGTGCCGTCAAAGGTGGAATCGTGTGGAATAATGCGCAAGGAATTGAATCCGTTCCAGCCGTCCGAAACCTTGTGCGGATTGGTCGGATCGGGCAGCCAAAGGGAATCGTTGACCACAAATTTGTACTCCCACTGACCCGAAGGCAGAGCCAGCGCCGCGCTCCATTGCCCCGAAACGGAATCGTAGTGCATAGGATTTGCGGAGGCGTTCCAGCGATTGAATTCACCCACCAGGGCCATTGTTTTAACGGGCACCTTAAAACGATCGGCGGCAACTGAAAAAATTTGCACCGGCGATCTTTCCGGTAAAACCAGCACCTGAGTTTCGTCCGCGTTTTGTAATCCCATAGAATCCCGCACGGTTAAAACAAAACGGTAACGCCCAGGTGTGTTAAAAGTCAGCCGAACCAACGGCTTGTTTCGAACAAACCGTTTGATCTTTTCAGGCCCGGCCGTTTGCCGCCATGAGAACCGCGTAATCGGTTCAAAATCGGGATCGAACGACAAGCCGCCGTCCAACAGCGCCGCTTGACCAAGGTAAACAATTTGCGTGTGCCCGGCATTGGCAATCGGAGGGTGGTTGTGCCGGTTCAAAAAAAATATTCCAAAGCGATGCATCACAACCGTTCCGTCCCGTTTGCGCAACCGTACCGTCCAGTCGTGTTCCCCGTCGGCCAGCGGAGGCAAAGGAATTTTCAAGACAGAATCGCTCACAATGTATGGCCGAAGAATTGAATCCAGCTCCGCCTCCGCCCGATTCTTTCTCAACCAATTTTTAATGTCGGAATCAAAAACAAAACGCAACGTATCTGCATTTCGGTAAAGCCAGCTTCCCGTAGCCGGCACAGAACCGTGCCACTTGGGAACGATTAACGTATCTACGTAAATCTGCGAATTGGAATAAGGCCCGCCGTAATCCGGCACGCTCCAATCGCGCACCCAACGCTTGCCGTTTATTAAAAAGCGGTACGAATGCCAACCGATTTTTAAGGGAACCGTTACCCGCCAACGACCGTCATGATCCGCATCGTTAAGGTAATAGCGCTCCTGCCAGTCGGAAAAATCACCGACCACCGCCAGGCGCTTAATTTTGAAATGGTGGTTGCGGTTGTCGAAGACGAAGGTATGCGCCACCCGAGGCATGAGCCGGTTTTTTAAAGGAATTAAGGCCAGGGCGACCAAGGCCAAAGCAAGCAAGCAGGGCGCAACGCATCGTTGCCAAATATTTTGTTGTTTCATTGTTCACCGGTTTTCGTTAAATTTAGTGGAAATGAACAGGTTAATTATTCCTGAACCGAACGATTAAGCTGGTAAATCGAAAAAAAGCCTGTCATTGCGAGTCCCGATTTATCGGGACGTGGCAATCTCCAGTGTAAAGAAACTTTTTAAAAATGCCGTGATTTCAGGATTTTTTCAATTTTTGAATATTCGGTTCCGATTTCTACTCACACGTTAATCTTGGCTAAGTCCTTGTTGACCACCGGATTACGTCCCCCTCTCTTCGAAGAAGAGAGGGGGAATGAGGGGGTGAGTTATGGGCTACCGGAACGGGCATTTTTTCTAAAGTTTCAAAGTTCGGTTACTAATATTTTTGACTTTTCTGTTAAGGAGGTTCCCGTTTGAAAACCAAAATTACGATTTTGTTGTTATTCGGTCTGATGCTGTTTTCGTGTACGCGCAACATCAAACCCACAACGCCTTCCAAAATTCCCCGCATTCGCGTTTTGTTGGGCAACATTACCCAACGCGATTCCCTGCAACTAAAGGACAAATTCAAATTGCAATTGGAAGAGGCGATTTACGAATTGGGACGCCACAATCCTTTCTTTTACCTCTCGCTTTCCAAAAACGGATTCAAAATGTACAACCCCAACCGCCTGTTTGTCTTTAACAGCAAAGACGTGGTGCACATTTCTCCGACCGATCCTTTGAACGACCGCTTTAAATTTCGTAATAAATGGTACAAAGGGAAAATAATTTTACGCTTGTCCGATCAGGGCGCTTTAAGTCTGATCAATGTCATCGATCTGGAAAGCTATCTGAAATCCGTGGTTGTAGGAGAAATGCCTTCCGGCAAAAAGAGTTATTTGGAAGCTTTGAAGGCACAAGCCATTTGCGCCCGCACTTACGCCCTGAACAAAATGAACGAACGCAGACACCGACCGTTCGATGTTTACGGCGACATTAACGACCAGGTCTATTCGGGTTTGAATCGCCACACCGATTTGGCCACCAAAGCCGTCGAAGCCACCAAAGGCGTGGTTCTGGAATATCAGGACACCCTGGCTCAGATCTATTTTCATTCCACCTGCGGCGGCATTTCCGAAGACCCGGCGGACTTGTGGGGACGGAAAAATTCACCGCCTTACTTAAAAGTGCGCAAGGATGTGCTGGGCAATCGGTTTACCTGTTCCGTTTCGCCCTATTTCCGTTGGCAGCGGCGTTTTACCTTCCGGCAAATCGATTCCTTGTTTGCGCTCCGTTTCCACCGCTCCAACTTAACCGCTCCTATTAGCGACACCTTGCATTTGCAGTGCCGCTTCAATGTTTTGCAACGCACCGCTTCCGGTCGAGTAAAACAACTGCAAATCAATTATGCCGACACCACCGTTACTTTGCAGAATTTTGAAATTCGGAGCTTTTTTTCTAAATTTAATCAAGGCGCTCTGCCGAGTCTGCTCTTTGCGCTGAGTACGGAAAACGATTCCGTACTGGTTATTAAAGGCGGCGGCTACGGACACGGCATCGGCTTATGCCAGTGGGGGGCTTTAAACATGTCCGAGCAAGGCTTCAAATATTACGATATTCTGGTTAACCAATACTTTCCGGGAACCTATTTGAAAAGGATTTATTGATGTTAAAAAACAAACTGTTTCCCATTGTTTTATTTACGGTATTATGGATTTTATCCGCCTGTCAGCCCACGTTACTGAAAAAGCCAACGGCCAAAAGCGAGCCGGACAGTGTCCTTTTCTACCAGAAAAAAGACCTGCACGATCCCTTTTTGGATGCCCTTTTACTAAAGCCTCACGATCAGGTGGTTTTGTCACAAACCGTACTTCCGCCTCCGAAACCCGCACCCAAATCTAAGTCGATGCCCGGCTTTCGCGTTCAGATTTTTGCCAGCGGCGATTCTTTGGCAGCCGCCAGGCAAATGGAGAATGTTGCCGCTCTAGTCAAAGACAGTTGCCTGATCGTCAAAGACAAAGGCTTGTTCAAAGTTCAGGTTGGTAATTTCCCGCAGCGTGTTTCTGCGGATTCGCTTAAGTCCTTTTTAAAAACGCACGGATTCAAAGGCGCCTGGGTTGTAACAACGACGATTACCGTTCCGATTGTCAAACAATCGCTTTCAACTTCAACACTTCCCGATTCCGTTTCCCGCCAACCCACGCCACCGGCGCCTGCGCCCGCTAAATCGCCCTTCCGCATTCAGGTTTTTGCCACCGGCGATCAAAGCAAGGCCAGGGCCATCGTTACCCGTTTAAAACAAACATTCAATTTACCCTGTTCTTTTGAACAACAGGGCACGCTTTTTAAAATTTTCATTGACGGTTTTACGACGCGCGCTCAGGCGGAAGCCGTTTTGCAGAAGGTCAAAAACAGCGGTTACAAAGATGCTTGGATTGTTCACCAATAAATAAAGGAGAGCATGACGATGGACAACTTTTATTTCAATTACAAAGACTTGTTCAAAGCTCCCAGAATGGCCATCGGGCCGCAACGCATCGGTTTGGCAACCATGGGCATTATCGTGGCTCATGTGGTCTATTTGATTTTTACTTACTTTTCGATTATGCTTGGCGGCTATTCCATTGGCGCTATTTGGTCACGGTTCGGCCTCTTTCCTTGCACTTACGGCTTTCAGCTTCCGTTTTATTCCTACATCGTGTATTGGATCGGTTTTATTTTAGCCGGTTATCTTTTGCTGCTGATGAGCACGGCCGTTTCCAGAGCCGCTTACATGCATTTGCGTGAAAATCTGTTTTACACCTATCAGCAAGCCTTAAAATTCACCAAAGGCAAAGCGCTTTCCATTGCCGGAATTTACCTTACCTTTATTATTTTGATCTTGCCGTTCATCATCGGCGCCATCATCATGGCTCTAATCGGTCGCATCCCGTGGTTCGGCGAATTGTTGAATGCCTTTGCCACTCTGCCGTATATTTTTGCGGGCATGGTGTTGGTCTTTTTTACCCTGAGTTTACTGGTCTCATTTTTCTTCGGGCCGATCATCATCTCCACTTCCGAAGAAGACGGTTTCGGCGCGGCCGTGCAGTCCTTGCATTTAACCTGGGGACAACCGTGGCGTCTGATTACTTACGGCATTACTATCGTTGTTCTTGAAATTTTCGGGATTTTGTTTTTTGCATTTGTCTTAAAGGTCGGTTTAATTATTTATTCGATTTTATTCATGCCGCTCATGCATTCTCTGGCACCCATGCTCAATAATGCCTTACGCCTTATCCAGCTTTCTTTGGGAGATCTGCACAATTGGATTGTTTCCGTCTTAGGGGAAACGGGCAGCCGGATTTTCTATTTAAAAGAAAACTATGCCGCCCTCCACCTGAATTTACCGTTGTCAACGGCTGTTTCTTCCTACGTGGTTTACTTTTTCCTGCTCATTGCCGGTTACATGACCATCGGCTACGGTGAGGCTGTAGCCAATACGGCTTTGGTTATTTCCTACGTGATTTTCGATCGCAAATTGACGGACACCAATTTGCTGACCCGCAAAGACAGCGAAATCGAAGAGGAAGAAGACGATAAAGAAGTGAAAGAAGAAGATACCAAGGATTTAGGCGACGATACGGATCAGGAGGACAAAGAAGAAGAATAGGAACTGGTAACTTGGAACTGGTGTGTCAACCGTATCTCGATATGATCCCGCTGGCGCGGTCTCTACTCGACAACCGGTTGCCTTTGTTCGCGTCCGGTTCCCGAGTGATTCTGCCGGACTTGTAGGGTAGAGCCACGCGGCGTTCCCTTCCAAAAATGCACCAGATGCGAGGGGTTTTTAATTCCGTCGCAGTTACTCGTCAACCGGCAACGGCTTTGCAAATAGATGTGCACACAATCACTTCAACTCAAAAATTTTCCAAATGCTCGCAGATAACGTGGCACCCTTCCCTGCGATAGTAGGGAAGGGTGCCACGT
>JALWEA010000364.1 GCA_027039465.1 Calditrichia bacterium
ACAGCCGTTCCGGCGCCTATTTCAAGAACAACCAAACGAAGACCTTTTTTGTAAATCTCCGAAAGCCAAACACTCATGCGCCGTTCCTGCGCTTCGGTTCGATGTTCCACCCATTGCCAATCGTTAAACATCAAAATATTAGGTCGGGCAATTTTGCCGCAATTGGGACATACGGGCAGCGGCGGTTTGGCCCGAAAGCGCTCCATATCAATATCGATTTGCACATTATCGGCATGCCAAATAGCGTCGGTGCAGGGGGTGGTGCATTGCAGATGATGAATGGATCCGTGGCATTCCGCAATACGCTGTTTATCGTATCCCGCTTTCTGGAAATGACCATCCACATTGGAAGTAAAAACAAAGTAACCGCCTTTTAGTTGTCGGGCAAAGCGTAGCAGTCGGTAAAAGCCTTCATGCGGCTCGGTGGAACGGTACATTTGCAAACGGTGTCCGTAGAAGGCCCAGGCTAATTCGGGGTCTTGCTCAAACCAGCGGGGATTAGCCAAATCCACAAACGACAGGCCCAATTTTCTGGCGATCGGGTAGGCATTCCAAAAACCGTGATTGCCACGGAAATCCGGAAGACCCGAGTCCACGCCCATGCCTGCACCTGCGCCGATGAACAGTGCATCAGCCCGCGCCAAGGCTTGCTGAGCTTCTTTTATTTGATGTGCATAGACCGTCATTTATTCGTAACCGATTGCTGCGTAACCAACCCAATGATGAATATTAGCCGGAGCCGTAAATCCCATACGCAAATCTTTTACCGGTAAAGGCGGATGGCTAATACTGTTAGCATAACCGACCAGGCGCCCCGAGAGCGGCACATTTAAAATATTGGACAAATCATAAGCCGTCATTAAACCCATGGGCACCGAATAACGTCCGCACCAGGTCCATTTGTATTTGTGGAAATCGTTCTTATCCACGGTGTACTCGGTAAATTTTTTGATTTTATTTTCCTGTAACGGTCCGATTAGACAATTATTAATGATTTCATACTCGTGCCGAACGGCTTTTCGATAGCCCGCGGAATCGGCTCCGTAAAAAGCAAAATTGCTGCCGCCCCAATTCTGATCGCCATAGTGCACGGCATCCGTACTGATGACAATGGCAAAATCTTTGCCCCACCGCCAATGATGTTGTTCAGCTACATTTGCAATGGCAGCAGCCAAAGGTTTGGCAATTTTCTGCATTCGGGTAAAGGGCATGTAAGGTACTAAAATGGAAACAATTTCGCGGTCACGTCCGAAATATTGCAAAAAGGGTAAAATGGCTTCCACGGAATGTTCAATCGTTTCCATGGAATCGTTGATCTGGTATGCCCAATGGGGTAATTGCTTTTCGATTTCTTCCCGAATCGGGGAAACTTTAATCGGACCGAAGGGCCCGTGCCAATACGGATAGGTATCGAAAACAATCTGATTTTCCAAATGCAGCAATCGCGCTTTATGGGCGACTCCGAACAGAATGATGGTTTTGGCCTTTACCGCACGCAGCAACGCCGGATACAAATAACCGACATACCCGTAATCATCATGGGGACTAATGGCCACTTTCCACTGCGTATTTTCGGTAATTTCTGCGCGTTCAATTGCTTTTTTAAGTGAATCTTTTTCTAAGCGATCAATCCGTTGTATCAGCGAATCCATTTGCCAATCAAGATGGGCAAAACCGACCGTGTCCACCAAGCCTCTCACTCCTTGCCTTGGCTTCACGGTTGAAGTTCGGGAACAACCGAAAATTAAAGCAAGCAATACAAAATAAGAAAGGAGTACGGATGGCAACCAACGTTTCATAATGCACCTCCAATCAAATCGGATGAAGAAAACGGTTTCGGATCAATCGAAAAAATAATCCGTTAAAACCGCACGTAATTTACGATTGGTTTCTTTGAAATTCAAAAAGTAAAAGCAGAATTGAAAATGGCCCTGCTGCCGTGAGCAGAGCCATTTGTCCAACCCAATTTGAGGAGGGCATTATGAGGGCGTACATTACTTAAAGTCGGCGTAAAATGCATTCGTATTAACAAACGGTTTATTTTTTAACGAAACCAATCCGTTTTTGGTCAAATATTCACTGATTTGCAAACGAATTGAGTGTTTTTGGCTAAAATTACCGCCATTCAATCAACTGCAAACTATGAAATGTCATTTTCCAAATTTTCTCGTTGAACATTTTTCTTATTGTTTAGCAAAAAATTTTGTAAATTAGGTATTATTCGCTTCTTTGCTGCGAGACTTGAAAGTTTATCCCTGATTTTTCCGCAGCAGTCGAATAAGTTTGTTTCTTGACTCTTCTTGAGCCGTTTCCAAATGAATTGGAGAGAATTAAAGAGACGAGTCAAATCACATTTTAATTTTTAGCGAATTTGCGGACTCTCGGTTTGGAAGAATCGTTTCGATCTACTTTTAAGGAGGTATCATGGAATCGAAATTGCAACAGATCGTCAGCTCTTACCGTAGCGAATTGGAATCGGTCATGCAACGTCTTATTCAGATTCGCAGTTACAGCGGCGAGGAAAAGGAAATTGTTGAATTCATTCGCGGTAAAATGCAGGAATACGGTTTTGACGAAGTCTTTATTGATAGTTTGGGCAGTATTGTGGGACGGATCGGTAACGGCCCGATTAAGATTATGTTCGATGCCCATATTGACACGGTAAAAGTAACGGAAAACGAAAACTGGACATATCCGCCTTTTGAAGGTAAAATTGTGGATGGTAAAATCTACGGTCGAGGGGCGGTTGATGAGAAACCGGCCATGGCCGGATATTTATTGGCGGGTCGGGCGATAAAGGAATTGTACAAAGATCAAACGCTGCCTTTTACGCTTTATGTTGTCGGTTCTGTGATGGAAGAAGAATGCGACGGCTATCCCATGTTGCATTTAATTCAAAAAGACGGCATTCGACCCGACTACGTGCTTTTGGGCGAACCAACGGATCTGAAAATTTACCGCGGACAACGCGGGCGCATGGAGATTGAAATCGCCACCCATGGAAAATCGGCCCACGGCGCGCACAATCAACATGGGATTAATGCCATTTACAAAATGAGTAAAATTGTGGATCAAATCGAACAATTGGATCAACAGCTTAAACCGGTGGAACCGCTGGGCAAGGGCTCGATTACCGTTAGCGATATTTCCAGCAAGGG
>JALWEA010000365.1 GCA_027039465.1 Calditrichia bacterium
CACCCCTCCATGCGCTACATGTGTGTGTATAAAGCCCAGATGGGTTTCGCAGGGAGGGGCGGGGGTGGGTCTAAAAGGCGATCATGTCACTGTCTTAATGATCCATGGCGTATGCCATGGTTCCCGACCTACTATTGACATGTTGTGGCGCGTCCATCCCTCGATACGCCCGCCTGAGGCGGACTACTCGGGAACCGGACGCGAACAAAGGCAACCGTAGGACGAAGCATCTCGATTAAAACACACCCGGTGCAAGACGCGCAATGGTAAAAAGAGCAACTAAAATAAGAAAAGCCCCGTACCAGCGTTTTAACTTCTCGCTTTTAAAATGAACGGAAAGTCGGCTGCCAAGCTGGGAACCGATGAAAACAGGCAAAATCATTAACGCCGCCAATTGCCAATGCACATGACCAACCGAAGCATGTCCCAGCAAACCTGCTGTTGCGGTCAAGCCGACCATAAAAGCGCTGGAGCCGATGGCCACCGGCATGGGTACCCGAAAAAGCAAAACCATGAGGGGAATTTTCAAAGAACCGCCACTGATGCCCACAATGCTGATCAACATACCGGTAATAAACATGACCGGTAACATGCAACGTAAATCAATGGAAAGTACCTGGTCGTTATAGTGTCGTTTAAGAAACCAGCGTGATTTTTGCGCAGAGAAATTTGCACAAAAATCGACGGGATTTTTTAAAGGGAAAAGCATTAAGCCCCCGGCAAGAAAAAGCAGCAGTGCAAGTAAGACGGTTAAAACGGGAGCGGAAACATATTGCGAAAGCACACCGCCGCTAAAAGCCCCGATTGTCGTTGGAACTTCCAACAGCAAAGCCAAAATCCAATCCACCTGATTCGATTTGCGGAACACAATGGTTGCGGAAAATGACGTTACTAAAATTAACAGCAATGAAGTTGCCGCCGCCTGCTGGAATGGAATGCCGAACCACAGTTGAAAAGGCGTGTACAAAACGCCCCCGCCCAGACCGAAAAATGAGGCCAATAAAGCAGCCGAAAACAGAATAAGCGATAAAATTACGAGCATATTCCGGCCTCAATTTGCGCTTGAAAAAATCCAACTTCAATAAACAAATTCCCAAACCTTCCTTTCAACATGATTCAAAGCGCAATATTAACACCTCAAGGCGTAAATAGCAAACCGGGAAAAAGCCGAAAGATTGCCTTCCTTCCAATCAATCGGATCAATTTCTAAATCTCCTGTGACCGTTGCACAGAGTTGCACTCAAAGAAAGTATAGTTGCATCATTGCTACCAAACGCGCGTTTCTTTTAAAATCATCAATTTCATTATTTATTGATTTTAAAGAGCTTACCATTATTGGTGCATTTGTGGCACTATTCTTGATGTCTCTTCCTAAAAAGGTGAATAGTGAACTATGAAGATAGGAATACCTTTGTGGCAAAATAGAGTGGCTCCGTTAATGGATTGTTGTTCGAAATTGAAGGTATTCAAATTCGAGAAGGGTCGTGTACAGGAAGTCGAGGTTGTTGATATGACATCAATGGGAATAGCCGAAAGGCTCAAGGTTTTGCGTAATTTGCAACTCGATGTGGTTATTTGTAACGGTATAAGTTTGTTCTATCGGGCCTGTCTGTTAATCAATGCCGTAAAGGTCATTTCTAATGTTATCGGGGAAGAGCAAGCGGTTCTTGCCCGATATTTTTATGGTCATGGTTTAATAAATGTCAATTCGCATCAACATAAAGGATAAAAAATGGGAACTTCACGACGTGATTTTCTGAAATTTGTGGCGGCCGGTACCCTAACGGCCACCGGAGTAAAAAAGGCCAATGCAAGTCCCAAAAACATCCTGTCCGACGATCGCATGGGTGTTTTGGTTGATGCCACGGCCTGCATCGGCTGTCGGCAATGTGAATATGCCTGTAAGGTTGAGCACGGATTACCGGCGGGAAACATCGAAGATTATGAAGACCGCTCCGTTTTTGAACATGAACGCAGACCGGACGTAACGGCTTTGACCGTTGTAAATGAATACCCAAACGTACACAAAGACGAGCCTCCGGTAACGTTTAAGGTTCAATGCATGCATTGCGATCATCCCGCCTGCGTGTCCGCTTGTATTGTGGGGGCTTTTTCCAAGCAGGAGAACGGCGCGGTAATTTGGGATCAAAGCCGATGTATTGGTTGCCGTTACTGCATGGTGGCCTGTCCTTTTCAAATTCCGGCTTTTGAATACAACAAGGCACTGGAGCCGCGCATCATGAAATGCGACTTGTGCTACGATAACCGAACATCCAAGGGCCGATTACCCGCTTGTGTGGAGGCTTGCCCGACCGAGGCCCTTACCTATGGAAAACGCTACGAACTAGTAGAACTGGCGCATGAAAAAATCAAGAACAATCCGGATCGCTACTTTGACCATGTTTACGGTGAACATGAAGTCGGAGGCACTTCGTGGCTGTATATTTCCGGCCAGGATTTCAGTACGTTGCATTTCCCGAAATTGGGTACGGAACCGATTCCAAGCACAACAGAACCGATTCAACACGCTCTTTTTAAATTCTTTGTTCCTCCGGTAGCTCTTTACGCTTTGTTGGGAGGTATTATGTGGTTAGGCAAGAATAAAGAAGAATCCGAAGAAGAGGAGGAATAGATAATGGCTGATATGTTTAAACCGGAACCGATTAAACGACCTTTCTTTACAACCGGAGTGATTATCCTGATGATTCTGGCAGCCAACGGAATTGTCTGGAGCATCTTACGCTTCGGATTCGGCCTTGGTGCGGTTACGAATTTGGATAATCAGCACCCGTGGGGATTGTGGATCGGAATTGACGTAGCTGCCGGTGTGGCTCTTGCCGCCGGTGGTTTTACAACCTCGGCACTCGTTCATATTTTCCATCGCGAAGATTTTCATATTTTGGTACGCCCGGCCATAATGACCGCCATGCTGGGCTACACGTTTGTAGCTCTCGGCGTTATGTTTGATCTTGGCCGGTATTACAATATTTGGCACGTTCCTATTATGGGCAATCCGAATTCCGTTCTGTTTGAAGTGGGTATTTGTGTGATGACCTATTTGGGTACATTGTACGTCGAATTTTTCCCGGTTGTCACAGAGCGATTTATCGGTCAAGTCCATTTCAAAGGTTTTTGGAAAATACTAAATCGTCCCA
>JALWEA010000366.1 GCA_027039465.1 Calditrichia bacterium
GATAATCGGTTCGCTAACACCGAATTCATCCACACGGTTACGCAAAATTTCCAAAGCGCGATCAACTGATTCGTTAATCTGTTTCCGTAAATATTTCAAAACTTCGGATTTTGTACGCCGATCCACCCCGTAATAATAACGGGTAATGTTCGTGCCTTTCTTTTCGAGAATTTTATCGAAAGTATTGATAAAATCTTCGTCGGTACGTTCAACTTCTTTTTCCGCTTCATTTAAAGCATCAAAAAAAGTTTGATCCTTGTTGGTCGCCATACGGTTCAGCAGCTCTTTGACATCCACTTCAAGAACCACATGCATACCGCCTTGAAGATCCAAACCCAAATTAATCGTTTTGCTTTTCAGATTATAATAGGCTTTTTGATTTTCAAGCTTCAACTGTTCTTTTTGGGCATCGCTCATCATGCTCCATTTAACCGTAGGATACAGAAAATAAGCCGCTATTAAAAGCACAACAAAGATAAGAATAAATCGGTTTCGTGTATTCTTTTTCATTAAGCGAATACTCCTCCTGCTTAATTGGAATACTTGTTTCCTTTAAATTTAACAAAGAAAATAAATTTAGCGGTTGCTTTTATTAAAGTCAATTAAAATTGGAGACTCTTTGATCGCAGCCGGACGAAGAGAAATGCTCCGATTATTTATTTGGGTCCGTTCTGTTTTGCCGCATCAAAAAAGAAATAAATTCAACCAAAGTTTCAATCCCGGATTTTAGTAACCGCTCATCCAATTCCAAATGCGGGCTGTGTAAAACACCTTGTCCTCCGCCGCCGAGCAAAAGATAAAGTCCTGGAACTTTTTGCAAATAAAAGGAAAAATCATCCGCACCCATGGAAGGCTTTTTCGGTTGTAAAAGATGAAGATCGTTACGCTGCGTTTGCACAAATTCCAAAAATTTAGCGCTCAGCCAATGATCGTTGACGGTCGCCGGACAGTTCGTCGGGAATTGCACTTCAACGGAAACATCGTACAAGGCGCCAAATTTCTGCGAAAACGATTTAATGATTTCAAGGCAGGCAGACAGCAATGTATTATCCAACGTCCGCAGCGTTCCCCTTAAAGTAAGCTCCTGCGGAATAATGTTGTGCGTTTCTCCGGCATGTACCGAACCGAATGCAAATGCAATGGCATCTCTGGAATCGATTTTTTGCTTTAAATATGACTGCAGTTGAACGACATATTGACTGCCGACATTGATCAAATCGACGGTTTCGTTCGGCTTGGAGGTGTGTCCGCCGGGCCCTTTTAAGCGAATGAACAGCGAAGTTGATGAAGCCTGTACCGGACCGTCAAACAGAACAAATGTACCCGTTGGCGTTTGAGGCTGAACATGTACGGTTAAAATACCCTGAACGCCCTGCCAAATATCCTCCCCTGCTACTTTTTCCGCACCGCCCGGTGCCGCTTCTTCCGCCGGTTGAAAAATTACGCGCAGTTTTCCGTTCAACTCCTGCGGGTGATCTTTAAAGTATTTTAATAATCCCAAACCAATGGTTGTGTGGTAATCGTGTCCGCAAGCGTGCATGATTCCGGCATTTTTCGATTTAACGGCATGCTTTGTATTTTCTTCAATGGGTAAAGCGTCAATGTCCGAGCGGAATGCGTACAACGTTTCCCCTTCGCCCACTTCCGCCCAACCGCCGGTTTCCAGATTCTCAAAACGATTAAACGAAATCCTCCACTTTTGCAAGGTTGCCGCAATAGTCTCCGTGGTTTGGAATTCTTTGAACGATAGTTCCGGATGCTCATGAAAATGTTTGCGCAGATTAAAAATTTCTTCCCAGTCCAATGTCGATTTCCTTTAAATAGAAAATTTGTTCGTATTCCGCCTTAAAAAATCTCAGGCTTTCCCACTAAGTCAAATAGAAGCCTTTGAAAAATGGAGTAATTTCAGGATTTTCTCAATTTTTGAATATTCAATGCTGATTTCTACTCACCCATTAATCATAGCTAAGTCCATGTTGATCAACAGATTGCGTCCCCATCTCTTCGAAGAAGAGAGGGGGAATGAGGGGGTGAGTTAAACATCGCAAATTAATTTTCCAAAGGTTTCCAAATAATGATTTTTTAATCACGTACCGCATCTTCTTCATGAATCATTTGCAAGAACGTTTGCTCGTCAATGATCGGCACTCCCAATTGCTTTGCCTTGTCGTATTTGGAGCCTGGATCTTCTCCGGCCAAAACATAGGAAGTATTTTTCGAAACGGAAGATGATACTTTGCCGCCATGTTTTTCGATGAGTTTGGTTGCCTCGCTACGCTTTAAATGCGGCAGGGTTCCGGTCAGCACAAATACTTTCCCTTCCAGTTCATTGCCGACTTGTTCTTCGTGCTCGGCTTCGGTGCGCACGCCCGCTTTAATCAAAGCATCAATCACTTTGCGATTCTGTTCGCTTTTAAAGAATTCAACAATGCTGCGCGCCATTTTCGGACCCACGCCTTCGATCATTTCCAGTTCTTCGTAAGGCGCTTCCATTAATGCTTTTAACGATTTGTATCGTTTGGCTAAAATTTTAGCGGCCGTACTGCCAATGTAAGGAATTCCCAGTGCGAAAATCAATCGATCCAACGGTTGCCGTTTACTGCGTTCAATGGCATCCAGTAAATTTTGAGCGCTCTTTTCGCCCATGCGCTCCAGGGCGGCAACTTCTTCTTTTTTCAAATGGTAAAGGTCGGCGTAATTTTTAATCATTCCCTTATCGACAAGCATCTCCACTAACGCCGTACCCAAACCTTCAATATCCATGGCGCCCCGACTGGCATAATGTTCAATCCTGCGTTTAATTTGCGCGGGACACTGCACATTGGGACAACGAAGAGCCACTTCCCCTTCCAGGCGAATAAGCGGCGTACCGCAAACAGGACAGGTTTTAGGAATTTCCACGGGTTTGGGCGGCCCTTTACGCTTGTCTTTGTTCACACCCACTACCTTAGGGATGATATCGCCGCCTTTTTCAATAAACACCCAATCCCCTTCGTGAATGTCTTTACGTTTAATTTCATCCACATTGTGCAGCGTGGCTCTGGAGACCGTGGTACCCATCAATTTAACGGGACGCAACTCCGCAACCGGCGTTACGATGCCTGTGCGTCCCACTTGCCAAACAATGCGTTCCAGCAAAGTTTCGGCTTGTA
>JALWEA010000367.1 GCA_027039465.1 Calditrichia bacterium
ACAAATTCGCCGTCTAAGTTTGTGCTGCTTCCAATGGATGTACCTTCAACAATTACATTTGCTCCCGCCAAAGGGCTGCTGTCAGTACTGTCGACAACAACACCTAATATCCGTCCTTTAAAACCGGAGTCAATCTGCTTTACTTGTGAAAAGAGGGATTGCGTGCTTAACATTAAGATAATAACTAAAAAATTCTTAATTGACATCATAACTCCCCTTCTTCTAAATAATGTAAACTTGCTTTCTTGATCTTCTGCCGTAAAATATGGCTAACTATGGATCCCGTACAATGCAATCTTAAATGCTGATGCAGGGATCCAGCGGCATTAAACTGCAAGTATTAAAAACAACTTTGCCTCTTACCCACCCAGCCAAAGCAACGCCGATCGAAGGCGTCCGGTTGAGTGAATCGTTGTATTTTGCCGGTTATTTTTAAGCACGTTTTTCCAAACGAATATTTTTCTTCCACTTTAATTAAGGAAGACAAAAAAGCGTTTGGAAAGGACAAAAGCAAAATACAATTTTAATCTATCTAATTTTACGCAATCACCGTTTTTTATTCGTCGTTCAGAGCCAAGTAGAAGTGGAGAATTTTAATTCTGATGCTTGATCAATGTTCTGCGACCTTAAGTAAGCGAGTTTTCAGTTCGTTGGTCGATCCGAAGGCTGATTATTTTTTCAGCGAGTCTCCATGGCTTTATTCTTCGCCGCAAAGCATGATAACTGACCGATATTTTCAACATATTACATAATTTATCACCAAATCTTCTTCATTATCATTATTTGAATTTTTATGTGATTTTCAATGTTCATTTAATGTTCATTTGTGTTCTTCTTTTAAAAAGATAATACATAGATAATTAGTTGTCAAGAAATTTTTCATTTTTTTTATCTATTTAACGGATTATCTCCGACAATTACCCAAAATTATGGAATATTGCTCTTGATTTAATAGCTATTTTTGATTATTTTTGAAAAAATAATTCAAAATATTTCATTTTAACTTAAATAGGGTGCGTATATGAAACTATCTCCATCTGAACGTAGACGCCGTATTCTTGAAATATTAAACAGTCAAAATTCTGTTAAAATTGCTCCATTAGCTAAAGAATTTTCCACTTCTGAATTGACCATCAGGCGCGATCTGGATAAACTGCATAATGAAGGATTATTGCAAAGAACGTTTGGCGGAGCGGAAAAAAAGGATTATGTGATAAATGAATTTTCATACAGCAAGCAAATTAATACAATGGCTGAAGAGAAAAAGAGAATTGGATTGTTTGCAGCAAAAATGGTTCAAAATTCCGATGTTGTCTTTATTAATTCAGGTAGTACTAATTTGTATGTAGCCAGAGCGCTAAAGAATAAAAAAGGGATCACAATCGTAACCAATTCGATTTTAGTTTTTATTGAATTACGATTTTCTACAGACATTGAATTGGTGCTTTTAGGAGGAAGTTATCGTCCTGCTATTTTTGCTTTCACCGGCCCAATTGCCGAACAAAGCATGAAAAATATTAGAGCGAATTATGCTTTTTTAGGTACGGATGGGGTTACGCACCAAAATGGCGTGACATCCAATGACTTCTACGCAACGCCAATCATTAAAAATATGATGCGATTTTCACAGAATTCCATATTAGTTACGGATCATACTAAATTTGGTAAAACCGGCCCGTTCAAATATGCAGATATCAGCGATTTCGATGCTATAATAGTTGATGATGCTATTGATTTAAAAGAATATGAAACGGATGGCGTAATTATACATCGCGTATAAATTAGCATGTAATTGCTAACTGTGTTTTGCTCATATTTCTGACAGATGAAAAAAGTAGCGATGGCACGGTCTTTAAAATCAAAAAGCGAATTCCCATTTATGGAGAAACGCATCCAACTCAAAACATCGGATGCGTTCATTAGTAAAAACCTGCGCTAAATTATTTTCATCTATAGCTCCATCACTTACTATGTAATTTTAGCAAGAAATTTCATTAATCATCATTTTAGAAATATGATCGTATCTAATTTTACAACGCCGTACAATCAATTATTCCACATTCGATATCTTCTTTATTAACGGAATAGACTATGAACAACTTATCACCTTCAACAAGACTGCTTGGATACGCGTAACCATCTACTTTTAAGTGACCTGTAAAACGTTGTTTGGTCGGTTCCTCAATAAGTCGAATAATCCTGTTAAATTTTGCGCCGTCATCAGAAAGCATTATAGAAAAAAAGTTGCGGTTCATAAAGCTGCGTGTTGAATTTCCAATTATGTAAAATCGTCCGTCCGATAAGCGACCTGCATTAATTCGGGACATAGCGTCCGGGAAGTTGCTGCGCATTACTTCCGTCCAACTTTTACCCCCGTCTTCACTAAGGGCAACTCCAAGATAGCCCGAAGCGCTTTCATCGCGATGCCACATCCAAATTCGGTTATCATCGTCTGTGTACCAACTCGCTTCTCCAAAAACAAAAAGCCCTTCATCGTGCCCGGAAAAGTAGTCGTCCATGTTGCCTTTGTACGGCATTTCAATAATTTCGGGAGTCTCTTCAGGATTATTCCCGGGCCAGAGAGCCACCCCAGGGCACATATTGTGAGTTGAAACCGGCCCCATTAATCTTCCTTCATTAGTTAGCCTTATATTTTCCATAATCCACATTGCATCGACTAACCCTTCCTTACATAACTCCCAATGGATGCCGTCGGAAGAACACCACAAGTCATTGCTATACGAAGATGCCCGATTGTCCAATGTGCTCATGCCTTGCATAAGCGCGCGCGAAATATTCCATTTCCGCTGAATTATCGCATAAATTTTATCTTCTGTTGCGTATAAGGAGCCAACATTACGGAGAACACCCGCTTCTTCATCTCCGGGAGCAACAAGTATTCTCTCCGACCAGTTTTTTGCATCATCTGAATAGGCAATATAAGTTGACTGCCCAGGCATCTCTTCATGGGTCATACAATTATCCCATACACACCAATATTTTCCCTTCCATTTGGTTATAAGCTGGTGATGGTTATAAGTGCCCAACTCTGCTGTGGTTTTAAATACCGAATGCCGTTCCATTGGATAATGTTCAAGAAATTCATTTTTGTAACCCGCTTCATGAGTACATCCGACCA
>JALWEA010000368.1 GCA_027039465.1 Calditrichia bacterium
CAACCGCTACGCCCGATAATCACCAGCTTTTCACCGTCGTAAACTTTCAAGTTTACGCGACGCAAAACAATTTTACCTTCGAAGGATTTTTTTAAATTGACGATTTCAATCATGGTTGCAGCGTTCCGTTTTTCTCATTTCGTCATTTACTTTAAAACAATAATACCGACAACAAATAATCATTTAACAAAATCAAAGCCGATGAAAGCACAAAAGCCCTGATCGTCGCTTTTCCGACTCCCTCTGCTCCGCCTTCGGTATGAAAACCGACATGGCAGCCGATAATGGCCGTAACGCCGCCGAAGACAAAAGCTTTAATCAAACCGGACATGACATTCATTACCGTAAAAAAATCTTTTACACTGCCGAAAAAAGTTTCCGGAGGCAAGCCCAAATTCAGGTATGCTACAATGTAAGCGCCCATCAAACCTACAAAATCGGCAAAAATCGTCAGAATGGGAATCATAATAAATCCCGCTAAAATACGCGGCATGGCCAAATAACGGATGGGATCGATGGCCAGCGCTTCCAAGGCATCCAATTGTTCGGTCACTTTCATCGTACCGATTTCGGCGGCAATGGAGGCGGAAACACGTCCCGCGGCAACCAAAGCCGTTAACACCGGTCCTAATTCGATAAACACGGCAATACTGGTAGCCGCACCGAGATAATTAAAGGAAATGTAGCCTTGCAGTTGGTATGCGGTTTGTACGGAAGCCACGGCGCCCGCAAAAACACCGACAAAAATCACCAAAGGCAGCGAGCGTACCCCGATTTCCATCATCTGATTAAAGACGAGATTCCGGTTTTTCCAGAGTACCCCGAAATAGCGCACCACCTTCCAAAGCATCAGAAAAACGGTGCCGGTTTCCTGAACAAAGACAATCGTTTTGCGACCGATATTCTGAATAAATTTGATCATCCTAAAAATCCACGCCAATGGAAATATAATGCATCGGTTTGCTGGATTTCACCAAATCATATCGCCAGGCGACATCATATTTCAAAATAAATCCTAAAAAGCTCAAAAAGACGCGTGTACCAACGCCATAACCCATGACAATATCTTTTAACTGCCCGTCTTTGATACCGCGAAATTCTTTTGACCAGCGCGAATCCCAGGCGCTGCCGATATCCGTAAAAATCACACCTTTAATATTCCCGAAGCGCATGGGCGGGAATCCCAATTGCAAATACGGAATAAACGGGAACCGAAACTCACCGTTAAACAAAATGAAATTATTGCCTGTTTTTTCATAAAAACGTGCGCCGCGCAACGGTGTGATGAATTCGGAAAAGTAAACATCGTAAATTGATGTCAGGCGAATATTGCCGTTGAATTTTCGATTCAACCAGTTCATCTCGCCACCCAAAAAGAATTGCTGCGGATTCTTACCGCGGCTGAGCCCGGAATTCAATCGCAGTGCAAAGGAGTAATCATTGGTTACTTTGAAGTAACGACGTAAATCCACTTCCAACGTGGCAAATTCCGGACTGTTTTTGGTGTAATGCGGCGAGACCATAAAATTAACCATGCCTCGAAAACCGTCTCTGGGACCCGTGTCAAAATAAGACCACTCCGAAGTATCGTGCACCAAACGCAAACCGGGCAAAATGCTGTGCACATTTTGGCTGAATTCATTAATCAAAATATAATCAAGGGAAGAATTCCACCAATTGATATAAAATTCGGTGCGGGTAAACTTACTAAACGGATGCGAGGCCATAAACCAGGCGCCGTAATTACGGTAACGAATCAAACCGTAATAGCCCGAAAGATAGGTATTGGCATAATTGAACAGCATAAATCCGTAATCGGTTCGATGCGGCAAATACCAATATTGCAAATTGATGTAGCTGTTTCGCAAGTCGAAAACAAGATTGGTGCCCAAAAAGATTTTGTGGTTTCCCAGAACATCGCTAAAGGCAATGGAAGTATATCCCTGAAAGCCCCAAAGGGTATTGTAATAGGCCGCACCGTTTACCAGATCGGGCGAAAATTTTACGCGATAATTGTGAACTTTGTAGTGCCCATCCGGAAATTTGTACTCTTTTTCCGGTAAGGCGACCTTCACCTTTTTAACCTGCGTTCTGCGTTGCATATCGGCAAAAACATACTTGCTGTAATCAATGGCCATCGGGACTTTGACTTCCTTCTTGACCGTATCCAATTTGGCAACTTTAGCCGCCGGTTTTTTCTTTTCTTTTTTCTCGCGCTGTAATTGCTTAAAATAAACCGTTTTTTCTAACTTAACCGGCTTCATTTCCATGGGATTTTTAATTAAATACAAATCCCAACCGCCTTCTTCAAAAGAAGCAAAAACCAATTGTTTGCCGTCTTTATCCATGGTAAGCTGAAAGGCGCCCGTAAGCAGATTGGTTACCGCATAGCTGCTGTCGGTTTCCAGATCATGCCGATAAATATTAAAAATCCCGTTGCGGTCGCTCACGTAAAAAATCGTTTTATTATCCGGTGCAAAAATCGGATCGGACTCGCGATAGGGCGTGTTCGTAATGCGGCGAATATGGCTACCGTCGCTATTGACAATGTACACATCCAAATTCCGAAAATTATGCCTGGACATATCAAAATCTTTGGGAATGGAATCCGGATCGGTAAAACGTCCTCGATCCGAAATGAAGACCAGCCGTTTGCCGTCCGGCGACCACTTTGGGTAGCCGTCGGAAAAAACATCATCGGTGATTTTGCGTAACGAATCTTTTTTCACATTAAAGATATAAATATCGCTCGCCCCGTTCATTTGTCCGATGAAAGCAATGTCGGAACCCACGGGCGACCAAGAAGCCGAATAGATACCATCCAAATTAAATTTAAACTGCCTGGTTTTACCGGTTTCCAAATTGTAAATGTAGAGCGCATCCTGATCCCCTGCCTTGGCGGCGAAAACCACCTTTTTACCGTCCGGCGAAAATCCCATGCCAGGCGTTAGCCATTTTAATTCTTCGAAATTCGTGGACGACTCACCTTTAATCAGACGCTTGATGATTTTATTTTCCAAAACATCCATTAAATAAATGGATTGTTTGCCGTCGCGATCGGACAGAAATACGAGCTTATCGCCTCTGGGAGAAAGCGCCGGACTGCTGTTCAGGTAATTCTTTTTCTTTTTGTGAAAAGTCAGTTGTCGGGCGATTTCATCCGATTCCTTACGATCGGCAATATCCGGCCAATATTCTTTGCGCATCGCTTTTTGCCACTGATCCGAAAGCTCCTTCAAATCAATTCCCAAAGCCGATTTAAACGCACCCTCAAAACGAAAAGACCCTTTTAATTTATGTAAAATTTCACTGACCTTCTGTTTCCCGTATTTTTGGGCAATGTAACGAAAAACGCTTTGCCCGCCTTGGTAGGCCATGTAGTAGCTCAAATATTGAATCGGCGGCAAATAGCCGGAAATGGTAGCGTCTCTCAGGATCATGTCCGCGCGGGTGTCCCAACCCATGGAGAAAAATTCGGCTAGACCTTCGGCAAACCAAGTGGGCACCGGAACAACCTGTCCGGAAATTATGGATTGCAACGAACCGCCGTAAAGCATATCATTCATCACGGCATGGGTCAGCTCGTGCTCTATTACATGACGCAATTGAGCGTAAGAACCCTCGTAAGGAATGACCACTCTGTTTTTGTAAAGCTCGGTGACGCCTCCGACGCCTTCCGGCAGGAATTCCGCCACTACATTTGTTTGCTCGAAGTCGTTATGGGATTTGTACAAAATAATAACCACGCGTTTGCTGAGTTCGTAATCGAAGTCGGATTTTAAATCCACATAAGATGATTCGGCCATATTGGCAACAAACGAAGCCAGTTGGTAAGCTCCTTTGTAAAAATAAATATCGAAATGTTCGGATTGGAGGTAGTGCCAGTCGAATGTTTTATATTGAACTTTATTTTTACCGAATTGAGCCCAACTTGACACGACAAAAAGGAAAAGTATTAAATAAATCTTGGATAAAGAACGCATTATTTTCCTCCGCTAAAAACATCAACATCAAACTAAAGATATTCTCATCAACTTTCAAGATAAATATGATTGAATATCTCATGTTTTGAGATTAAATTGAATCAAATTAATAACGAATAAAGGTGGTAATGAGTTCGGTTAAATCGATTGTTTTCTTGGCAATTTTTCTGCTTCTTTTTGGAATTTTCGGTTCGAATGCCTGTACGAAAAAGCCTGAAGATCATTTATTAAAAAAGGAGACTTTCTCCAAAGCTTTGCGGGAGATGTTGGTAATTCAATATTTAAAAATCGATGAAAAACAAAAAGCGGCGTTGATTAAGGATGTTTTGAAAAAATACCACATCACCAAAAAAGAATTCGAAGCGACCAAGGCACACTATGCGGAGCAACCGGGGTTTTGGGTGGATGTCTTTAAAAACATCCGGCGGCAATTGGATGAGGAAAACAGGCCTAAGCATAAGACGGTTAAACCCAAAAAACGGAAATAACCGGCAATTTAGGTTACAACCTATTTTTATTCCTGCTCTTCTTTCCCCTCACTCAATAAACTTTCCGTCCACAGTACCGAAGCCAAAGCCGGAATAAAATCTTCGCTGCCGATCGGGTTCAGGCGTTCGTTAAAATGTAGCCCTTCGGGAATATATCCCAAAACACCTTCCTGAGTTAATTCTAACAAAGGCCGAAAATAATTATACCACAATCCTCTGATTTCTTTTAAGTCCTTGGCGTGATTTATTTTGGCCTGTACAAATAACGAAACGCTCCAGGGCCAAACCGCACCGGAATAAAAATCGCCGTGATCATCAATGCCCTGCGCCTCACTTTTGCGATAGCCTTGATCATAAATCGATTGGGAACGTAAACCGTAAGGAGTAAGCAATTCTTCTTCGATGCGTTTTAAAAGTTCGCCTGCCAGATCGCCGTCAATGGGAGAAAACGGCAAGGCCAGCGGAATAATTTGGTTAATGCGGAAATCATCGTCTTTTACATCCAAATGGACAAAATCATAAAGTCCGGCCTTGTCCTCGATTCTAAAAACATCATTAAAACTCTGTTTGACCTTGTTCGCTAATTTTTGATATTTGGAAGCATAGCGTTTTTTCTTGATCAGGAAAGCAAACGATTGCATTATTTTAAGAGCATTGTACCATAAGGCGTTAATCTCAAGCAATTTCCCATAGCGCAGTACTTCCCCGTTTTGGGTTTTAAGCGGTAACCACGAAACATTAATGGTGCGATCGCCTACAAACAGGAGCCCGTCTTTGTCCGTATAAATATTAAATGTGGTTCCTTTAAGGTAACTTTCGATCATGAGCCGCAATTTTTCAAACACATTTTCAATAAACTCGATATCCTTGCTTTCTTCAAAATAGAGATGCAGCAAGTAAATCAACCATAGGCCCAAATCGGCTTGATTGTAAATGGGTTTTTCGTTATTTACCGGATAATTGCTCGGCAAAAGACCCGAATCCATATATTTTAGAATATCATTAACCGTATTCTTAAATAAGGCATAACTTTCGGTTTCTTTGACATAAACCGGAAGCGAGAATAAGAAATAGCGCAGACTCTTTTTCCCGGACATGTAATCGATATGGATGTTGATTTTATCATTAGAAATAAGCAATGCTCTTTGGAAATTCGAACCGATGCGTTCTATGAGAGCCGGTGCATTGGAAAAACCGAATAATTTCTTTTTGCGACGTAAATTTTCCTGATAATAGAGTTCGTCAAAATTTTTTAAATAAACGTTCACATCTTCGGTTGTTACCAGCAAATCAAATTTTTCATAAGGCTTCAATTCCACCTGAAAAAAGCCGGGATTGAATAAATCCTCTTTACTGATGCCGTAACGCTCATAATCTTTGGGATAAATAAATCCGTGATACCACAAAGTGGCTGTGATGAATTCCCCTTTTTTAAAATAAATGTAAAGCTCGGGCATATCCGGCCGTGGTGCCCAGCGCACAAACGAATTGCCCTGATAAGTGTCGGTATTAAGCCCTTGGATTTCCGTGTTTAATTGATCATTAAAACGCACGGCGATAAAGGGTTTTATCACCAAAGTAACCGGACGTCCCTGATTCAGTAATTCATAACGAACCGCCAGCACATTTTCGTTTTCCAATAAAAAAAGCGTTTTGCGTACTTTGCGGTCTTCGATGCGATAAACAAAAGAAGGAAAAGGATTCAGGCTAAACGATTCCTGATATTGATAGCCATGGGGATAAATGGTGTCTAAATATTGATTGGTCGAAATTTCAAATAATCGATTTTCAACGAAAACCGTTTCTTCGAATTTAGCTAAAGAAACCACTTTCTTCTTTTCTCTAGCATGAGGAACAACCAACAATCCTTGGTTGCGCCTTAAATTCATTCCGCTGATTGATGAAGAAGCATAAGCACCCAGTGCATTGGTTTCCATCCATTCGTAACGCTGAAATTCGCTGATATTTTTGAGCACATCCTTATGAAATATCATCGTAAGTAACCTATCTCCAATCATGATTAAATTAGCAAATTAAGATTCATGAATTTTTACTTGTCCCATAGTGATTCAAATCAATATAATCTCTATACATTCAGAGAATCGAACGCACCTTTCACAAAAAACGTCCTTTGTAAGGATAAAAGCGCTTTCATTGGTGAATTGAATTCCGCTTTATCGAAAAAAACGCTCAATCCTTCTTTTGGTTGAGAATTATTTATTTTTAAATATTCAAAGTTCCGCTGCGGCGGGTATCCGGTTCCTTGATTAAAACCCCGCTCCGCAATTCTGATTAAATTCGGAAGTTTGCTCAAATTTGACATTTTCAGTAAATCCCGCCTTAATAGCGATATTTGTCTCGTATTTTTGATCGCTTTATATCCGTTCTTATTTTCTCTATATCCATTTAATATATACGGTTCGAAAATGCCAAAATTTAATTCGACCTTTGTTTACAGTGCGAAAACAATCCGGTTAAGAATTACTGAAATTTAAATTAACAAAACGGAACTATTAAGGTCAAGAAATACCCTTGGCCTGCGTCCAAATGATCGTTTTCATTTCAGAGATCCGAGATTTTTTTTAATTTCCAGGTAGTGACCTTTTTGCTCATCCCAAATAAAACGGGCTTCATCCATCGTTTTGACAATAATGGATAGTCCCATTCCCCCTTCCGAAACATTTTCCAGTAATTTTTCGGGTGTCAGATTTTTATTGAATTCCTTAAACCACAATTTTAAAGATTGCGCCGATTCCACATGGACGTGCACTTCGCCGTCGATTGTTTTTAAAAACAGGTGATCGGTGCCAATCAGTTCTTCGGGAAAGGGCGGATAAAATCCTTCAATCTTTAAGCCTCTACCCCAGTCCGGAAAGCGAACAATAAGTTCGGATTCGTTTAATTCAAATTCAACTTCCACCAAAGCGTTTTCAGGGACAGGCGTGTGCCGGATAACATTAACAAACGCTTCGTTCAATGTTGCACGGAGTCTTCTGGAAAAAATCGAGCGCTCGTCTTCGCTTAAATCGTAACGCTTAATCAATAGCTCGGCAAAACTTTCCACCGTAGCCAAATAATTAATATCCGAAGGTACGGAAAGAACTATCTTGCGATTCATTTTTAGAAACTATTTACCGCCTCTTCATCATTATCAAAAATATCGAAAATCCGATACAGGCGGGTTAATTCAAACATGGCTTTAACCGGAGCCTGCAACCCGACAATCTTTAAATCGCCGCCTTTCATGGTGGTCTTTTTTAGCCCGGCGACCAAAGCGCCCAAAAAAGAACTATCCACAAATTCACATTGGCTTAAATCAACCACCACTTTATCGCTTTTTTCATCAATTTGTTTCAATAAGTCTTCTTTGAATTTTCCTGCGAATTCAACTGTTGCCCGTTTGTTTTGAATGCGGGCGATTAAAACATCCTTATTCATTTCAAAAGCATAGTTCATCGGAAACTCCTCTCGATTTATGACTAAATTATTTTTATTTGTCAATGCAACCTTAAGCAAATGGGTTATTCGCTCGTTAATTCATTTTCCCGACCATCTTCTCCAAATAATACAGCGGATCGTCCGGAATCGCAATATCGAAAACGGATTTGAATCTGCTAATATTGGCCGTGAATTTAACCACTTCCACACTTCTGGGCGGATCTACCACGACCCTGTTATTGGTTCCGGTCAATTTCATAATGCGCTCCGCCAACTCGAACAAAGTGGTCTCTTTCCCCGAACCGATGTTAGTCGGTCTTTTTGTAGCTTCATCATTTGTAATAGCCTGTACCAGCGCCTCAATTACGATTTCAATGGACACAAAATCAATAACCTGCTTGCCGCCGTAAACATGAATGTCTTCGTGCCGGGCTACATTGTTTAAAAAAATAGGAATAACGCGATCAAAATCCCGTTCCCCGTACACATTGGCCAAACGAAAAATCACCGTTTCAAAAGCGCCCATATTTTGAAAGACCTGACAATATTTTTCTCCGGCCACTTTGCTGGCTCCGTACGTATTTTTGGAGTCCAACGGATGCTGTTCGTCAACCGGTAAATATTGAGCCTCGCCGTAAGCTTCACGCGAGGAAGTAAAGATAACGCGCCGTACTCCGGCTGCCTGTGCCGCTTTTAAAACATTGTACGTTCCAACCACGTTGGAATAAAACGAATAATCGATATCTTCAACCGCGCCCATTACATTGGACTGGGCGGCAAGATGAAAGACAACGTCGTAACCTTTGAATTTATCTTTAATTTGATCGTAATCCCGAATATCGTTTTCGTAAAATTGAACGGATCCGTTTTTTAAATGACCGGCGATATTTTCTTTTTTGCCCCGAAACAGATTATCAATGACCAAAACTTCGTGACCTTCGCTAACCAATCGATCGACCAAATGGCTCCCGATAAATCCGGCGCCTCCGGTTACCATCATGCGCATGCAGACTCTCCCATTATTAATTTCAAAAACCCGAATCCGGGAATTTTCAAATATTCGTCCCGTTTCCGTTAAAAATTAGTAAAGTTAAGTGAATATTGAAAGTTGAATTTAGGGGTAAAGATTTTATGCGGATTTTAAGAGCAAATTCCTTCCCTTCTCTACAATCGCAAAGAATAGTGTCCCTTTTGCAATAGACATTTGTTGAGTTATTGAATTGAAGTGATTATTCGCCCGTTGGTACGTGAGATCGCGTCCGATTCCCGAGTGACTTTGCCGTGATTGTAAGGGCGAAACTAAGAGTGGTAGGAACTTTTCAAGATCAGGCGCTATTTTGATGAAAAAATTTAGCCCCAGACTTTAGGCTGGGGTTCAGAGAATAATGATAATTTTAATATATTAGGACGTTTACGTCCTTTAAAGACAAATTGCGGTCTTAAATAATGCCCTAAAGGGCAGGTAAAATTTTGGTTTACATTTTGTCCCCAGCGTAAACGCTGGGGCTAACAGCTTAATACTTTTTAATTTGTTTTCATTTGGGAAATTTTTTTTTGAAAGTAACTCTTTAAAGAATGATTTAAGGATGGTTAGAATTATTTTTGAACCTACTCCCAGTTCCGATTTTTTAAGATGCCAAATTACAACTTACAATACGAATCGAAAGTCAATCCAAGAAGTGGAACAGTAAGGAATCACTTGTTTGATAGATTGAATGCGCTTGTGAATTGTTTTGCGACCATCCCCAATCCCGATTCTCGGTATGCCCGATTAGCTGCAGGCTTTTGGTGAATTTTTGAATTGAAGTGATTTTGTGGCCGATAATTTGAAAGAACATACCCGTTTGCAAAGTAACCATGACGGAACGAAGAATTCCTTGTTCGTTAATTTCAACACGCTTGCGAATTCCGTTTTGCAACCCATCCCCTCCCTTCCCTACCTGAGCTTTATACACACAAAGCACCGTGGGCTATGGGCCGTCTCGAGAAGAAGATGTGAAAATTACATACATCTCTGTAGC
>JALWEA010000369.1 GCA_027039465.1 Calditrichia bacterium
GCCAATAGCACCGGAAGAGCCGCCGAGTTTAAGAGAGGCCATTCGAATGGTAGGTGGCATCGGTGGGCATTTAGGCCGAAAAAGCGACGGTGAACCGGGCACAGTCACGCTTTGGCGAGGGCTACAACGACTTGATACGGCTACAGAGATGTATGTAATTTTCACATCTTCTTCTCGAGACGGCCCATAGCCCACGGTGCTTTGTGTGTATAAAGCTCAGGAGGGGGACAACAGGGGGTGGAGAAAAACAACCGTCCGTCAATCCTTTCCCAATGCGCCGAGACGGCTCCACAGCACGCATCAAAATCGTAATGCTTCGCTGCAGAAACGGCCTGAATAATGTTAGGGATTCCTCGTCACGCGGAGCGTGACTCGGAATGACAAAGCCGGGGTAAGGAATTGACGAGAAAAAGTTGTTTCAGACCCCCTAAATCCCCCTCATAGGGGGACTGAAAGAAGTTCGTTGAATTTTGTCCAAAACCAAAGTTACAGGTGGTTTGATAAAAAAATTTTTTGCTCAAACCTCAGATGTTTGCTTCATCGGGCAAAAATCGCCAAAGTATCTTGCGTCCCCCTACGAGGGGGACAACAGGGGGTGGAGAAAAAACAACGGCCCATCAATCCTTTCCCAATGCGCCGAGACGGCTCCACAGCACGCCTTAAAATCGCAATATTTCTTTGCAGAAACGGGCTGAATAATGTTAGGGATTCCTCGTCCCGCAGGAGCGTGACTCGGAATGACAAAGCCGCGTTAGCAGCACTCCTTCTGCCCGCTACGGCTTTACTACGTAATAAACGGCCGTGGTAAAAAAATCCCGCAGGTAAGGGATGGCCGCCAACCAGGGGTATTGGGTTCTGGGTTTCAAATGAAATTTGTAGCGGTAAATCGGATTGAATAAAAAGAATTGTTTTTTCAGAACTTTGTAACCGGTACGTTTCAAAATGCGCTCAAAACGCTCGATGGTAATGCCCGTGCGCTTGTTGTGCAAGAGCGTTTGAATGCGACTGTCCGATTCATGCATCATTTTCAGAATCCCTTTGTAAACAGGCATGGGCAGCAAGTGAAAATAAGGCGTTTTCTTCAGAAACGAGCGGCACATCTGCTGATGCCCGCCAAAAGGCATGTACCACGGCGGAAAAGCAAAAAAGATCACCCCTTCCGGTTTCAGGAAGGTATTCAAATAGGAAAGCAATTTTTGCTGTTCCGGAATGTGCTCAATGGCGTCTTTGAGAATGATCAGATCGAATTTATTTTTAAAGGATTCCTTAAACGAAGGATCGTAAATATTTTTATTAATGAATTCAATCGTGCCCCGTGCCAATTCTTCGCCGAACATCTGTTTGGCCAAATCGAGCTTTTCGGCATCCAAATCCACCCCGACCGCTTTGCAGCCCAATTCCGTGAAGGCCTTCAAAACGCCGCCTTCGCCGCAACCGATTTCCAGCACGGTTGTGCCTTCTTTTATCGGAAAAACTTCCGTAATAAAAGGAATGATGTATTCCTTGGTCACAGCCGTTTGATGCTGAAAATAAATATCGCGATGTTCATGGAAATAATACGGCATTACCTTGTCCCAAAACTTCCGTTGTATTTTCTAAAAATACGTTTATTCGTATTTTCATGATTACTGCATTCTAAAATTAAAAAATCATCCGCGTAAATCCACGCAATCCGTCAAATCCGTGTCCTAACTTAAGCCGTGCAAATCTTTAGCTCTGCCTTTTTCTTTGTAAAAAATATCCGACAATCGGCACAAGGATCATAAGATAAATAATAATCAAAGAAATCGAAGCGAGACGAATATCCCGATAATACGAATCCGGTCGGAAAATCATATCCACTTTGTGTCGACCTGCCGGCACAATAATCGACTGAATCGCATGGTCGGTCTTGAAAACCTTATCGACTTTTTTACCGTCTACAAAAATCTTCCAGCCCGGCGGATAGTAAGGTTGCGAAATAACCAACAAACTCTGCTTGTCCGTGTAAACTTCCAATTTCAATTCGTTGGGCGTAAATTTCAGAACCTTGGTGTAGCTGGAATCGGGTTGGTAAATGGGTGCCGGCAACTTTTCTTCCAAGAGCGCGGTTTTGGCCGGATCAAAATCCTTGCTGTTAATAATGCGCAACCGTTGCTGATCATCTTTTACGACTTTGTACGACCCCACAAAAAAGGCGCGTGGCAGATAACCCGTAAAGTAATAAGCATACAGTTTGTTCGCCTGATCCTGTGCCACGGGTTTAAGCAAAGGATACTGTAACGGTTGCTGTGTGATCACGTATTTCACATTTAATATCTTCAACACATTCCAGTTAATCGGCAGTTTCTTATCCCAGCCGTTGTAAATATTTTTCTCCACTAATTCCTCAATGGCGTACATCTTAATCGGCGTGTAGCCGCCAATAGTCTGATGGTAATAGGCCCAACGGTTGTCGCCGAACATTTTACCGACCGGAAAAATCCGGAAAAGATCGTGATCGTTTAACAAGAAACGATCAATGGCAGTCTCACGAAAATATTGGTGCTCGATGCGCTTGATATCGGTAAATTCCGGTTTGACCCGACTCTGCACCTGCAGCAAATCGAATACGTTCAAAGCGCCTAAGATCAAAATCAGGGCTACCGTCGAAACCTTGCGTTTTAAATAGGCCCAAATAGCGGCACCGGCTAAAATCACTAAAATAAAATAACGAATTAAATCGCGCTGAAAATATTCCTTGCGAATCTGACGAACAATTTCCAGCGTTTGTCCCTGATAGGCCTCGCCGGACGCTTTAATAAACGAAGCGCCTAAGCTGTAAATCCAAAGAACCACGCCTAATGCCAAAAATCCGCCGATAGTGTACAAAATCAGACGCTGCGCTTTGGGATCGAGCTTTTCACGGGCCAAATCGGCCAAATACTTTAATCCGTAAACGGCAAAGGTGACCATCACAAAGTAAGTCACCGTCACACTCATCATGGGCGCCCGAAATTTGTTGAAATAGGGAAAGTAATAATAGAACAAACCGTAAAAGGCTTTAAAATGACGACCGAATGAAAGCAGGATGAGAAAAACGGCAAACCAGAAAAGGCTTTTGATCAGCACGCTCCTTCGGTAATTGGCAATCAGGCCGATCAAAGCCAGCATTAAGAA
>JALWEA010000370.1 GCA_027039465.1 Calditrichia bacterium
GTCCAAAACCGTTTCCAACAATTCGTTAAGCGGCAGGAAGTTGCGCATCTGAATCCAGCGATTCAACACTTCACGAATCGTTTTCAATCGCGCCTTCTCAAACCTGGCGTACACACCGCGATCCAAATCCGAATTCAATTTTTCCCAAAATGAAGCGCCTTCTTCCTTGGCCAAAAAATACAAAACGTCATCGGCTATCATAAACAGCTTGGAACGCAGAAGGCCGATCAATGAAAAATCTTCGTTCGGGTCGGCTAAAAAACGCAACAGATGGTAAAAGTCGTAAATTTCCTGTTGCTGCCAGTAACCGATGCCTTTGACCGTTTTAAAAGGAATGCCGTAATTGCGCAGGGCCTGTTCGATGGCCAACAAATTATTTCTGGAACGCAAGAGAATGGCAATTTCGCCGAATTGCACCGCTTCCGTTTGCTCTTCGGACGGATTGGTCAAACGGTAAATGGTGGCGGCAATGTAATCTTCTTCGCTCATTTCATCTTCTTCGGCCAGCAGGGTCAACTCGATGTGCGAGGCGTCTTTGGAGTCGCGTTGGGCAACCAAGGGTTGAAAAGCCACTTCGTAATCGTTGTTTTCCGAAGGCTGTAAAATACGGGCGAACAAATCGTTAATAAACGCATTGAGTTCGGGTAAAAATCGAAAGCTGTTTTCAAGAATCACATTGCCCGCAAAATGTTCCGAATCTTCCTCTCCGGCGGCGCGCGCAAAAGCCTCCTTTACCTGCCGGAAAATGCGAATGTCCGCATTGCGGAAGCCGTAAATGGACTGCTTGGGATCGCCCACAATAAAAATCTTATCCGCTTTCAAGCGCCCCTGCTCGGAGGCCAGCAATTCGATGATCTGCCACTGCAAGGCGTTCGTGTCCTGAAACTCGTCCACCATGATGAATTCGTAGCGCTCGCTCAATTCCCGCCGCACCGTTTCATTGTCGCGCAACAGACGATAAGTTTTAAGCAGCAAGTCCTCAAAATCCACCGCCGGAATCTCTCTTTTTTGGGCTTCGTATTGGGCCGCCGCCTGACGATACAACTCCAAAAACGTGCGCAATCTGCGGAAGGCAAGCGCTTCGTCTTTGCCCGGCGCTTCACCTGGCAAAAATTCTTTGGCCTGCAAAAGCCATTCGGACAAGGCCGCGCTTAAATCCAACACCAAATCCCAGGCATCCTGCGGCCAGACTTTTTTCCCGCCCAATTTACCAAGATTGGCGTACGGCTGATTTTTGCCGGTGGTAAAACGGTCGCTTAAATTTAAAAGATTTTGAAAGTCGTCCGGCGAAAATTGTACCACTTGTTCCGGTAAAGCGGCGCAGGCTTGCAGCGTTGTCGTCACTTCGATCAAAGCGTCGGGCAACGGCACGGGCACCGCGCGCAGAACCTCAAGAATTAACGAGCGCAAACGACTCCATTGGCGATCGCTGAGCAGGCTGCGCATTTCCCGCAGCCACAAATCGTTTACGAAATTCAGAAAGTCGGATTCTTCAAACGCTTCGTACCGCTCTAAAATGAATTCCATTTCGTAAGGATGTTGCAGGGCCGTTCGTAACATCTGCACAACGGTGCGTCTGTCCCAAAATTCGAACAACGCCATGATCTCGCGTAACGTCCCGCCGTCTTCCATGGCCGAAAGTTGAGCCAATGTTTGTTCGATAGCCTCGTCCATGAGCATGGCCGATTGCATGTCATCCAACTCACCGAAATCGGGCGCCAATCCGGCTTCGATGGGATATTCGCGCAACACGCGCGTGCAAAAGGAATGGATGGTGGAAATGGCCACCGAATTCAACTGATCGCGAATGGCCAAAAGATGGTTGCGCAAAGACGGATCGTCGGTCTCGGCAATACGCTGATTAATGGATTCGGCAATGCGCTCCTTCATTTCTCCGGCGGCTTTGTTGGTAAACGTGATGGCCAAAATGCGCCGCACGTTACGCGCCTGACCGCGATAATGCTCCACGGCAATTTTCAGAAAGCGCTCCACCAACAGGAATGTTTTGCCCGCACCTGCGCCCGCGGTAACCGAAATATTGCGATCCAGTGCCAGGGCTTGTTTTTGTTCGTCTGTTAATTCCGGCATAGTCTCTCTTGTAAAATTTTTAAATAATCCTTTTCTTGATTTCCAATTTTGAAAAACGCATTCTCCCGCTCGCAGGCTCGCGGGATCGTTACTATTGACATGTGGTGGGCTGTCATTCTGAATGGAGTCCCGAGAATCGGGACGGAATGAAGAATCCCTTTCGTCCGTTGCCACTTTGGAGGAGATTCTTCTCCCGACACGTCGGGATCAGAATGACAGGTTTGGCCTTATGTCACTATCTTATTAATAATCCGTGGTGCCAGCCATAGTTCCTAACCTGGTAATGATAAGTGGGATGTCATTGCGAGTCCCGATTTATCGGGACGTGGCAATCCCTAACATTATTAAATCCATTCCCAAAGCAATGGGACGCTGCCGCTTTGGATGAGATTGCTTCACTCTCCCGCTCGCAGGCTCGCGGGATCGTTCGCAATGACAGGTCTGGGAATCACATCAATTAACGGGTGCACACAACCGCCTGCACAAACAATAATTCCCGAATAACGAATAACGGATATACGAATAACGTTTTCCCCTTAACTCTTCAACCCTTAACCTTCCTCCTCATCCTCTTTCTTCCTCAATTTCCCCGTCACCTTTTGACAAATGCGTCGGTAATCGCAGTACTTGTTGCAGCGATCGTCGTCCGGAAACGCGGTGTGGCGGAATTGCCCCTGACGCAACGCTTCGATTTTGGCAAAAGCCAAATCCACGGAATGCGCCAGCACACCATCAAAATCAAATGGTTCGTCCTGCTCATTGGTAATTTTGGCATGCGGCACAAACGCATACGAACGCGCTTTCAACGATTGCAACGTTTCGTGCTCCCGGTCGGCAACAACAGGCTTCAGCTCGCAGGAATCCGCCGCATTCAATTGGTACAATCCGCCGTAAACCGGAAACGCCCCTTCAATTACCTGCGGCAAAACGTACAAATAAAGCGGAATCTGAAAATGGGTTCCGTCAATGATATCGGTAATTTTGGTGTGCACGCGGCCGGTCTTGTAATCGATAATCATGGCCGCTCCGTCGGGCAACAGATCAACACGA
>JALWEA010000371.1 GCA_027039465.1 Calditrichia bacterium
TGTGGTGGGCGCAACACGGTATTAAACCGGTTGTTGTGGATAACAATATTGATCGTTTGCAAAAAACGCGACAAATTTGGGAACAGTTAAAATTGGATGCGCAATTTATATTCACAAAGGATTTCATTCCGTTGCCCTTTGATGATCAGTCTTTCGATTTTAGCTTTAATTTTGCGGCCTTATGGTTTGTACCCGAACTCCAAGGGTTTTTAGATGAATTAAATCGTGTTACCAAAAAAATTATTTTTATCAGCGTTCCCAATCGTTTTGGCGTAGGCTACCAATTGCGCTTGCATTGGCCTAGTATGCAAAAACCCGATTTACATTTTAAACATATTAAATCGAAAAATTTCGTGTCTTATTTGCAAAAGCTCGGTTGGCAATTAACGGAAAAGGGTTATTTTGACGTGCCGCCCTGGCCTGATTTCCCTCTAAAAAAAGAGATTCTGTTCGACCGCCTGAAGTTGGGGTTTTTATTAAAATTGTTAAAGGGAAAACAAAATAAGCCGATTCAAAGAACAAGCATAGTAGACTATTTTTCAGGCGTTCGGCCTAACTTGGATCGCGAAGTGCTTAAATTCGGATTTTTGGAAAAGGCGCCCTGGCCTATCCGACCTTTGTGGGCGCATCATCAATATTACATTTTCAAGAAAGCATAAGAATGGTTTCGATAATTATCCCATCATATAATTCCGAAAAGACAATTGCCCGATGTTTGCTTTCATTGAAAACTCAGACTTATGAAGGCGAGTATGAAATTATAGTGGTTGATAGCTCGAACGATCGTACTCCCGATATTGTCACGGATCGTTTCCCGGAAGTGGAATTTTATCATTTCGAGCAAAAGACGGATCCCGGTACCGCGCGTAATTTCGGTGTTTCCAAAAGTCACGGGGAGATCGTATGTTTCATCGATTCCGATTGCGAGGCGGCCTCCGATTGGCTGGATCAACTTATTTCCATACACCGTTCTTATGGCTACGAAGCGGTCGGCGGTTCCGTGGAAAACGGAAATGAACCGGATGCCGAAGTGGCCTGGGCCGGTTATCTAGCCGAATTTCGCGAATTTCTGCCGGAATATCCGGCCAGAGAAGTCAATCACATTCCCACATGTAATATTTCTTATAAACGATCGGTATTCGAACGCATCGGTTTTTTTGATCATCGCTTTTATCCTCAGGAAGATCTGGAGTTTAATTATCGCTTGCGACAAGCAGGCGGTAAAATATTTTTCATTCCTTCGGCTAAAATATTCCACCATCATCGTACCGATTTCAAATCGTTTGTTCAACATCAAAAACGGGTCGGTCGCGTAACATCGCAAGTATTGCGCCTTTTGCCGTTGGAAGGAGCCGAAATTGCCCGAAACCGCTGGCTTTCGTTGTTTGCGGCTCCGTTGCTGCCGTTTGTAAAATGGTGGCGTACCATACAAATATTTAGAAAGTGGAGAAAAGAATTACTAATAAAACATCCGTTGGCTGCGGGAATTTTTTTTGTAGGATTAATTCCCTGGGCCTGGGGATTTTTACAAGGTGCATGGGCAGAGCTAAATGGACAAACAACGCGCGTTGGTCATCATTCCCACGTGGAATGAAGCAAAAAATATCGAGCCCTTATTAAAGGAAATTGTTCGTTCTTATCCGCAAATGGATGTGGTGGTTGTCGATGCTCAGTCGCAAGACGGCACGCCGCAAATCGTTCGTGCGTTGAGTCGGGAATTTCCGCAAATTCATCTGTTGGAGCAGGCCGAACCTGGTAAATTTGGCGAAGCACTGAAAATCGGGTTTAAATTTGCTTTGGACGGTGGTTACGATCCGATCATAACCATGGATGGTGATCAATCCCATTCCCCGCAATATCTCAAAGATTTTTTGGCGGTCTGTAACCAATACGATTTAGTCATAGGTAGCCGCTATGTGGATGGCGTGCGGGTGGAAGGTTGGCGTTTCCGTAAATTATTAGTCAGTAAATTGGCCAATATGTTCGTCTCCTACATTCTGGTTAAACCAATTTGGGACTTCACGTCCGGTTTCCGATGCTACCGGCGCAAACTTTTGCAATCAATAAATCTGAATGAAATTTACAACGAAGCTTACATCGCGCAAATTCAGTTGCTGCATTTAGCGTATCTCCATCATTTTAAAGTAAAAGAAATCCCGGCAATTTATCGGGGCACACCGGACGCAATTTCCAAAGTAAGCTCCCATACGCGCTTAAAAACCTTACGCTATGTTTTTAAATTTCGTGCGCCCTGGTGGGAAATCATTCGTCATTTTGCCTATCTAAAACGCGAATACGAACGGTTTGTGGACGAATATGATGAATTCATTAATCCGCCGGATCTGAAAAATGATGGCAAGTTTGAAGTAAAAAATTTTTACCGCATCAGTATCGGCGTAATGGCTTATAATGAAGAAAAGTTGATCGGTAAATGTTTAAGCGCATTGCAAAAGCAAGAATTAAAAAGCGGCTCTATTGAAGAGATCATTGTCATTTCTTCCGGTTCCACCGACCGAACAAACCAAATTGTCGAAGAGTTTGCCAAGGAAGATTCCCGTATTCGTTTGATTGTTCAGGAACAACGTTTGGGCAAGGCCAGCGCTATTAATGAATTTTTAAAAGTGGCCTCCGGGGATATTGTCATTATCGAAAGCGCCGATACCATTGCCAGTGAGCAGGCTGTGGAAGAATTGGTTAAACCGTTTCTAGACAAATCGATTGGCATGACCGGCGCTCATCCCATTCCGGTAAATAAGCCGACTAAATTCGTTGGCTATGCCGTACATAAATTATGGGACCTGCATCACCGAATGGCAACGCAATTTCCCAAATGCGGTGAAATGGTTGCTTTTCGAAATATTGTCTCTAGAATTCCCAAGTACACGGCCGTTGATGAGGCCGCCATTGAAGCAATTATTTCCAAAGCGGGATTAAAATTGGCTTATGCTCCGCAGGCCATTGTTTATAATAAAGGCCCGGAAACCATTCGTGATTTTTTCAAGCAACGACGGCGCATTGCCAGCGGCCATCGTCATTTGTATGCCTTGTTCGGGTACAAGGTCACTTCTTTGAATACCAAAACGATTATCAAATTGGTCTGGCAAACACAGCGTTGGA
>JALWEA010000372.1 GCA_027039465.1 Calditrichia bacterium
CTATAACCTTTTGGGTTGTTGGGTTTAGTTATTGTCTATGTGTTTTAAGTAATATAAACACAACGTCTTAAATACCCAAAAGGTTTTTTCTTCTAACTAAGAATCGCTCAAGTTAGGTATTTATAAATTTTCGGATCATCCTGTTTTATTGCAGAATTTTACCGATGACGTAAATAAATTGGTTACAGCCATTAATTCCATAGATTTGGGATTTGCCACAACGGATTTGTATGGTTCAATCATTGAAGGCGTCTCACGATGGGAAGACATTTATTCTACAAATCAAATTCAACAGGGATTTTTAGTAGCCTTAACTGATGGTAGTGATACGCAAGGTTCTCATACATTGAATGAGGCTTTAAATGCTCGAGGAAATAAGAAAATTTATACAGTTGGGTTGGGTAATGAGATCGATCCAAAAGTTTTAAAGAAATTGGGTAATGCCGGATTTTATTCAATAACGGATGTATCAGAATTAGTTGATAAATTCAAAGAGATCCAATCTGATATGGCACTTTACGCTAATAGTTTTTATTGGCTTAATTATATGAGTCCTAAGCGCGGTGATAAAAATCATACATTAAAATTATATATAAAAAATAATCTTAATCAGGGGAATGATTCATACATTATTGGAGAATTTAATAGCGCTGGATTCTACTCCGTTTATTCCGGTCTTTATGTTAATCCAACCAATTCCAATCCTTATGGTATTGATACCCTTACAATCTCGGAAAATGATACGACACAAATTAGGGCAGTAACCTATTTAGGTAATAATCCACCACAATATGAATGGCATTCAGAAGATGAAAGTATTGTTCGTGTGGAACCAGATCAGAGTGATCCATCCATTGCTTATGTTATTTCATTAGGTGATAGTGGCCAATCAACAAAAATTACGGTTAAAGATGTTGCTAATGATCTAACAAAAAGCATTGATGTTATAATTATGAAATATGCAATCCCAACGGAAGGTTTGGTTGCTTATTATCCATTTAATGGGAACGCCAATGATGAGAGTGGGAACGGACACCATGGAACAGTTTATGGGGCATGGTTAACCAATGATCGGTTTGGGAATGCTAATAGTGCCTATTCTTTTGATGGCAATAATGATTATATAGATGTAGGAGATTGGGCAATTGGTGGTGCTTGTTCATTTTCTGCATGGGTTTATTATAATTCATTTAAGAATTGGAGCCGGATTCTTGATTTTGGGAATGGCGCTAGTCAAGATAATATTGTAATTGCAAATGTTAGTTACACAACAAATGGTAATTTTTCAATTTTTCATTATAGTTCTTCATATCATTTAAGGATTGATAATTTCTTTTCCACGAATACTTGGCTTCATGTTGCTGTAGTAGTTGATATTAAAGGGTTTATGAAAATGTACCTTAATGGGGAGTTAAAAGGTAAGCTTACAGGATGGACTCCTTACAATATTATTAGAAATAATCAATATTTTGGTAAAAGCAATTGGTCAGGTGATGGATATCTGGATGGCAAACTAGATGATATAAGAATCTATAACCGTGCGTTAACAGATGAAGAAGTGCAACTTCTTTACCACGAAGGTGGTTGGCATAAATAATAAATTAATTAAAAATTATAAGCAAACAAATCTCTAAACATGAGATTTGATACGCTTACGACGAAGTTTCTCCAATGAGAGCGTCTTCGCTAAGTCTAGGTTTTTGGCTGTGTGGCAAAACAGGTTAGCCTTAGTCTTTTTATTGCTATTGTTCATGAAGTGACTTTAGTAACGAGAAACATTAAGGATATGGTAGCTAGCGGAGTAGCGTTATTAAATCCTTGGGAATAGCAACCAATTAAAATTTTATCGGTATTTTATATTGCCACTGGCACATCGAGAGATCAATTTAAATCAAAAAATACAAAGCCGCTGCACTTAATAGCGGCACAAACAAATTATCCGTTCCGGCCGGAGAAAGCGCTTCAATAATGGTGGCAAGCAAACCGACGATAGCTCCCGTTCCCCAAATTTTAGCCGCAGATATCATCTGAAGATGCATGTCCAAATGTGCATTCCTTAAAATAAGCAGGGATAAACCAATCGCCAAAAAGCTAAAAACAAACATCATGACGGAGCCTTCCACGGATTTGGTCGAGCCCCAAAACGTGTAGTGATGTTTGCCTTGAAATTTACCGATTAAACTTGCCATGGCGTCGCCCCAGGTCATGGTCATAATCGGCGGCAGAATCAAATACAACGAATCATTCGCCGAGTGCCGCCAACCGATTAAAAACAAAACCGTAATGGAAATGGCAAAATAAACCGTACCCGGGCTTTCCTTTTCACCGTCCATGGCTTTAAACGTTTGTTGTCGATAAAAAACGTAATTCAATACGATGAAGGTAGCAAAAGGAATAACACCGATGTACCAATGATCAAACAGAAACAAGATGGCCCAAGTCCACAGCCCTGCGCCGATGTGGATGATTTTTCGCGTTACAAAGTTAGGCCAACGGGCTTTTTTGCCGATTTGTTCGACTACTAAAAGCAGGCCGAAAGCATAAACATACGATAAAAGCAAACCCCAAAAATCCAACCAACTCATGCCGTCTCCTTTTTTTGAAAAGCCAAAATATAAATTCAGTATGAAAGCGATTAAAGTCAAATGAACCTCGGTTAAAAAATTACTACCGATTTTTTCTATTGCTAAAAAAGAGCTGATCCCCTAAATTGCAATTTCGGAATAATCAAAAAGGATGGGTTACTATGCGCCAAAGTGTTTTCAAGATATTAATATTTATGTTTATTTTTGCCCTAACCATAGATTTGCAGGCGGCCTCTTCATTCGATGATGTGAAAATCATTAAACAGGATAATCAAAAAATCATTTTGGAATGGGCGCCTAAAAACTTCCGTTTACAAACCGAACAAATTGACGGACGCCAAGTTCAAACCGTTTTTTTCGAAAACGCGGTCATGCGTAATCACAGCGGGCAGCCGAATATTCCTTATCGCATTTTAACCATAGGATTGCCTTCGGATCAGGCGGCCAATGTAACCGTTTTAAATATTCGGGCACACACCGTCAATAATGTTATTTTGGCACCGGTACCCTTCCCTTACAAAGACCGCTCGGGCATTGATCAGGAAGCCTACATTTTCAGCGATTCGGTTTACCAAAGCAATCTTCCTTTCCCGCGCGCTGTTGTCCAGATACAAAAACCGACCTTATTTCGTGACATGCCCGTACAAAGCATACGCATCAGCCCGGTGCAATTCACACCTTCCGAACAAAAATTAGTCGTGTACGATCGCATTCGGTTGCAAATCAATTTTACAGGGCAACCACAGGCACTACTAAGTAAAACGGAGCGCCGGGAGCTGTTGGACGATGTGGCGCAATCATCTATTTTAAATTTTGCTCAGGCTAAAAATTGGCGCCTGCCGCGCAAGTCGTTTTTGAAGAAAGCCGCTCAACTGCCGCAAGGACCGTTTTATCGCATTACCGTTAAAGAAGACGGCCTTTACAAAGTGACGGCGTCGATGTTGGAAGCGGCAGGAATTAAATTAAACGGCGTTTCGATAGATGATGTAAAATTGTTCGGAAACGGTGGGCATGAACTCAGCTACCGAACGACTGCCACTCAGTACAATCCGCCGTACACCCAACAAATCCCGATTTTGGTTTTTGATGTTGACGGCAACAATACCTTTAACGGTAATGATTATCTGTTATTCTACGGTAAAAATGTAAACGGTTGGTTCTACGATGCCGATAACAAAACTTTCAAATACCAGGAACATCGCTTTGCAACGGAGAATTATTATTGGCTCAATTTCCGGCCTGGATTTAAAGGTTTACGCATGGGAGAAGGACAATTAGCGGAAAGCGGCAGTGTTAACGCCACCTATTTTATGGATCGTTACCATTTTGAGCAGGATTTGTACAATCTTCTGGCCTCCGGGCCCGATTGGTACGGTTATCGTTTTTTCGGTCTTTCGGGAAGTTTGTCTCAGGATTTAAATCTGAAAGTAAAAACCGACGTCACGGAAGCGGTTCCCGAGTTTTTAATCCAGTTTAAAGGCGGTTCGGCCATTCATTGGACCGATCAACAAAATTATCGCTACGACTTTAAGATTGCCCTGAATAACAATATTCTGTTTAATGATGTGGGATTTAACAACAGCAGCCGTATTCAATTCAAAACAGGTATTAAAAATTTAAGCTGGTTAAAGAACGGTAAGAATGTTCTGGACATACAATACACCGGCAGTCGCGACGGTTGCAGCGTTTACTTGGATTATTTCGAATTGACCTATCCAAGGGGCTTTGAAGCCGACAAAGATGCACTTACGTTTTATGCTCCCGCACAAAATCAGGACGTGAATTACACGATAACCGGTTTGACTAACCGCAATGATTTTTATGTTTTTGATATTACCAAAGGCGCAGAACCGATTATTTTGGCTAAAAATTTAACGGCTGCCGGTGGTAAGCTTTCTTTCGCTTTAAAAGCCGCTTCAACGGAACGACGCATCCTGGTTGTAAGCTTGGGATCGGAACAAATAAAACCGGTGGCCAATGTAATGGCATTTACACCTCGGGAAGAATTACTCAGCGGCAGCAATCAGGCGGATTATTTGGTTGTTACGCACAAAAGTTTTTTACCTTATGCCCGTAAAATCGCGGACATGCATGCGGACAAAATGACCACGAAAGTGGCTTGCATGGAAGACATCTATTTTTATTTCAACGGCGGTGTGCCCGATCCGACGGCATTACGCAATTTCCTGCGCTATGCTTATTACCATTGGACAGCTCCTGCGCCAAGTTACGTACTCTTTTTCGGAGACGCCCATTACGATTACCGGAATATTAACCTGCCGGATACTTTGCGTGTGCCTACTTGGGAAATTTACAGTCCTACGGAAATTAACAGCCGATGCACGGATACCTATTTGGTTGACGTTAATTACACCGGAGGCGGAAGTTTCTCCAGCTTTACGCCGGATATTGCCAACGGCCGCATTCCCGTAGAAAGTGTTCTGGATTGCCAACGTGTAGTTAAAAAAATGGATGACTATTTCCACAATTCGCAGCAAGACGGCTGGCAGACCAATATTACCCTTGTTGCCGATGACCAATATCGCCCCGGAGTTTCCAATGAATGGATTCACCAGAACCAAAGCGAACACATTGCCGAAATGTCCAATTTACGCAAATTTACCATAAACCGCGTTTATCTATCCACCTATCCTTCCGTACCAGGCGGGTTCACGCGGGTAAAGCCGGAAGCCAATAACGCTTTGATTGACTATTGGAATCAGGGAACGTTAATTGTCAATTACGTGGGGCACGGCAGTCCCACGCAATGGGCGCATGAGGGCGTGTTGGTGATGGATCGGGACTATCCGCGTATCGAAAATGAAGGACGCTTGTGCTTTTTAGTAGCGGCCACGTGCGACTTTGGCAAATTTGACGATCCCAATGAACCCAGTTTTACCGAGGCGTTAATTTGGAAGGAAGATCGAGGCATTATCGGCGCCATGGCTTCTACCCGCTTGGCCTACTCCACGGCAAATTTTAATTTGGCTTACGGATTCTTCAGGCGACTTTTCCCGGATGGCGGCCCGAGCATCGAACTAGGTAAGGCTAAACTACAAGCCGTCCTCGAATCCGGAGGTGCCAGCGTAAATGATCAAAAATATATTTTATTTGCCGATCCGGCCATGCATTTGATTGATGCCCGCTCTAAAATTCGCATTACCAAAATCGATCCGCCGGATACGTTGAAGGCTTTGAGTAAAGTAACCGTTTCGGGAGATGTGCTGTCCGGCAACGCCACGAATACGAATTTTAACGGAGAAGCCGTAATTATTGCCCATGATGCCGCCTACGATTCGGTCAAAACGGGTCCCGGATTCGATCTTATTAAGTTAACTGGTCCGCGGATTTTTAAAGGGGAAGTGGATGTCAGCGGCGGGAAAATAACGGGCAGTTTCATTATTCCCAAATCCATTCGTTATGTGGATAAGCCCACCGGACGCCTTACCTTGTACGCTTATGATCCGGCAACGAATAACAACGCCATGGGTTACAATGACCACCTGCTCATTAATGGTTCGGAAAGCAATGTCAGCGATGCGCAGGGGCCTGAGATTGATGTTTATTTTAAAGATCAGGAAAATTTTACACCGGGCGATATTATTCCGGAAAATACCGTTTTAATTGTGGAATTGTACGATGAGCACGGTATTAATATTACCGGCGAAACCGGACACAACATTTCATTGCAAATCGATGACAATCCGCCAAGAGATATTTCCGGATTTTTTGCTTATGAAAAGAATTCCTACCAAAAAGGAAAGATCGAATATCCGTTGAGTCAATTATCGGAAGGTTCCCATGAGTTCAAGATTCAGGCTTTTGATAATTTGAATAATTTGAGCGAAACGGATGTGCAAGCTAAAGTCGCCGAGTCGTCCGTCATGCTGTTGACCGAGGTGGTTAACTTCCCCAATCCGTTTAAGAATTCCACCAAATTCACTTTCCAAACCAATGTGGAAGGCGCGGACGTAACCGTAAAAATTTATACGGCCACGGGGCGATTAATCCAGGAACTTTACGGCGTGAGCAAGGTTGGTTACAATGATGAAATTACCTGGGACGGTACAGACCGCGACGGAGACGAGGTGGCTAACGGGGTTTATTTGTACAAAATTATCTTAAAAGACGGCAAAAATAAAAAAGAAAAAATCGAAAAATTAGTCGTGTTGAGATGAAGATGACGGACGCAACGGCCAGATCAATTTATTAAGCTTGGTTTGAGGGCCTACGTGAAAATTCATGGTAAATTCTTTTTCCAAATCCACAAAATCAAAAATATAAAAAAGCAAATTTTCGGCATCCGGGGTTGTTGAAACAGAAGCCACGAAACGTTGCCCGTTGCCTACGACAAAGTTGACTATGGGTTGTCCGGTTCGAAACAGAAAAGTCCGCTTCCAACCCGAAATGCTGATTTTTTGCAAAGAATCGGAATCGGCCGGTTTTTGCTGAATCAAAAAATAGTCGTCAATAAAACGCAAATGCCCACCGTGCTCTCCCGGATATTTACTCAAAGCGCGCACATCGAAAATATCACCGTCCGCTGCCAAATAGGTGCCGGATGGCGAAAAATCTTCCGCCTGAATATTGGCGGAAGAAATACGTACGGGATTGGTTTGGTTGAGTTTCCCGTAATACAAACCGTCGTATTGACTCCAGGCATATTCCTGACCCGAGGGTGCGATTTTCGGAGCAAAGGCCGCTCCGTCGTTGGCGCTGTTTAAAATGAAATTGTCGCCGGTTTCAATGTACAAAACGGCCAAACGACGCATGGCCTGATATTGCGTTTCGTAAATAACAACCCGCCCGTCCCGATTAACGGTGATTCTTCCCGTTGGCAAAAATTCAACCTTACGACTGTAATCACGGCGAAATTTCAACAGGTTGTAGCGATCGATATGCGCTCCGTAAGCAACCAGTAACCAATTCCCGTCCTGAGAAATATCAAAGTCGTGCAATTGCGGAATTGGAATGGTAAAGGAGTCGAATTTGTGCTGATCGGTGTCTAAAAAATAAATGGAATCCTTACCGCTTAGACTGAAATAAATATTTCCGGACGCTTTGGGCTTTGCCTGACTCTTTTTTACCGACGGTTCGTCGAAATTCGAGCAGTTTGTTAACATCAATAATATCAAGCTAAAAATCAGTAATCCTTTGAATCGCCTTGGTTTAAATCTCATTTTTTGATTACCCTGTTTAAAAGCGGTACCAGATTTCTATGATAAATATTATCCCAAACATAGTCATTCATTACCTTTCGGAACCAGCGAGCAGGCCCTAACGATTCAAGAAAATTTAAGATCTTGTCTGCGATTTCATCGGCCGTCTCATTCAGATCAAAATACAACACATGGTCTCCGGCAATGGATTGGAAAGGCGGAATATTGGAACAGGCGATTGGTAATTTAATCATGCCCGCCTCCAATAAGGGAATGCCAAAACCTTCCTGTTTGCTAGGCAAAAACAGAATGTCGGAAAGAAGGTACAAATCGTGCATGATAACGCGGCTGGCCGGTAGCTTTTCACCGCTTTTAAACGTGTAATCCGCCACCATTATCAAGTCCCGCCGGACATTTAAGTCTTCAGCCAAGCGATTTAGTTTGTTAAAATATTGCACCGTTTTTGCTTCGTGCGGATCAAATGCGCCGGTTAACAACAGTTTGGCTTTTTTACCCTGTTGCTTTAAAGCATGAAGCACTTCGATGGAAAGTTCAATATTTTTACGCGGATGCAAACGAGACGGTTGCGCCAAAATCAAATCGGCCTGAAATAAGTTTTCTTCTTTAATTAAGCGGATTGTCTGATCGCCAAGGCGAAAAAAGCGGATAGGATCGACGCCGTTGGGAATCACCTCGATGGCTTTAGGCTTGCTGCGATATAATTGGCTAAACTCTTTAGCCCGACTTTCGGATATGGTAACATAAGTGATGTTCGGATTAAAGGATTTGAGAATTTGATACGGTTCACTGTCCAGTTCCGGCGGATAATTGGCGTAAAAATAGGGCGAGTCATGATTCCAACTGATTATGGAAATTAAACGGCTGTCTGCCAGATGATGCAAGGCCATGGTCAACGGAAGATTATAAGGCATTGTCAACACATTGTGTGCGATCAGAATATCAAAATCATGCAGGCTTTCCTTAAGAATTTCGAAAATGGTTTCTTCGTAAGTGTGCAAATTTTCCAGATGTTTCAAGGGATCTTTTTGGAGTTTGCTGATTTCCTTGTGGCGGGAAGAAAATAAAGGATGAATTTCGATTTCAATCCCGTTTTTAAAATAATCACCCATACCGGCAAGAATTTTCACCGGATGATGGTAGCGATAAAAAAGAGAAGCCTGCTGGCGAATGATCTCTTCGACACCGCCAACCACCGGCGGGCATGAGTAATGCAGAAGCGCAATATTAAATCGCATAAAAAATCCTCATTCTTCCAAAGTACTAATCAAATACAACAGTTTCTGCTCGGCTACTTCGTACGAAAAATAGCGCTTGCCTAATTCAAAATTGCGTTTCACCATCTTTTCGCGTAATTCTTCATTGTTTAAAATCCGTTTGATTTTGGTGATGCACTTTTTGGTGGCAAAGCCGTCGATGGTAATCACGTCAAAGCCTTTGGGTTCAATGTCCACTTTGTAAATGGAATAACGGTTAACCACGATCGGTTTTTGAAAGTAAATGGCTTCCAGGAAAGCGTTTCCGAATCCTTCGTAGCCGCTGGGGTAGGTAACCAAATCGGCACACTGATAAGCATCGGCGATGCTGTATTCTTTACCGCCGCTGTGTTTGCTGTCGCCAATCAAATGATCGATCAAAATCAGACGCACTTTTAATTTATCCGCATATTCCACAATCTTTTGATAATACTCGTTCCCTTCGTCCCCCGAAGAATGGGAAATCACCAACGTGGGATTTTTTAAATTCATGTAATTCACAATCTCAATGGAACGTTCAATCCATTTGCGCGGCACAATGCGCGTAGGTTGAAGGATAAAATATTCGTTTTCATTCAGCCCGATAATCTTTCGTAATTTACAACGTTCTTTGTCGATCAAATCCGGTTCTTCTTCGAAGTTGAGCACATTCGGAATAATGGTATTGGAAATGCCAGTACGGTAGCTCAACTCTTTGGAAGCGATGGAATTGATCACCACATGGCGAATGGACGGGTGATCGGCAGGGAAAGCCATGTTCAGATAATCCTGGCCGGCATTCACTAGATAGCGATCGCGTTCCCAATAAAAATCGTGATGATGGGCAATG
>JALWEA010000373.1 GCA_027039465.1 Calditrichia bacterium
TTTTTAAGAAGGTATAAATGAGTTAGTGTTAAATTTAATTATAAAAGAAAACGGAAAAAGTAATATAAGTAAAGGGAAATTTGCTTTAATTAATGTTAATCTCATAATGAAAGAACTTGAAAAAGAACATAAAGATATTGAGAATACTAAAGAAAAAAGATTTAAATATTGAAGTCCACGTGGCCGGCGAAGATGATGTGGAGCAAAAGTGCGTCGTTAAACTGATGAATCAGATTTTTGCCGATGCCGTAATTAATGACGCAAGCGATATCCACATTGAACCACGGGAAAAAGATGTCGTCGTGAGATTGCGTATTGACGGGGTAATGCGCAATGCTATGGAATTGCCGAAAACTTTGCATCAACAACTCGTCAGTAGAATAAAAGTAATTTCCAATTTAAACATTGCCGAAACGCGGAAGCCGCAAGACGGTAAAACAAAAATTTTTGTTGATGGCGCAGATATTGATATGCGTGTTTCCATTTTGCCGACCAGCTATGGTGAAAAAGTAGTCATCCGTTTGCTGGATAAGCGCAAGGCCATGGTCTCTTTCGAGCAACTTGGTATTCGGGGCGTTAATCAGGAGCTGATTAAAAAATGTTTTTCCAGCCATCAGGGCATGGTATTGGTTACCGGCCCGACAGGCTCCGGCAAAAGTACCACCTTATATGCTGCTATTAACAGTCTTAAGTCTTCGGCTACCAACATCCTTACCATTGAAGATCCGATTGAATATGTATTTGATGGGATTAATCAGGTTCAAGTTAATGAAAAAGCGGGCATTACCTTTGCCTCGGCTTTGCGTTCCTTTTTACGCCAGGACCCGGATGTGATTTTAGTCGGTGAAATTCGTGATCGGGAAACAGCGGAAATTGCCATTCAAGCCGCATTAACCGGGCATCTTGTTTTGAGTACATTGCACACAAACGATACATTCGGAACCATTACACGCTTAAAGGACATGGGCGTTGATGAAGTTAAATTGGCCGAAGCTTTGCAGGGAATTATTGCCCAGCGATTGGTGCGGCGTTTGTGTACTTCCTGTAAGCAAGAAGTGGAAAAAGATCAATTGGATCCCCGTTTATTGTATACGTTTCAGCAAATGGGATACGAGTCGCCGCAAGTATTTAAAGCTAAAGGTTGTAGCGCGTGCGGTTATACGGGCTATAAGGGACGTATCGGCGTTTACGAAATTCTTTTAATGGACAGAGATTTAAAAGATGCTCTCTATCAGGAAGCTTCCATTAGCGAACTGCGTAAATTGGCGCGTAAGAAAGGCTTCAGGAATTTATTTGAGGACGCTCTTTCATTGGTGGCCGAAGGTATTACCGATTACAAAGAGGTATTACGTGTCGTTCAGCAGGATTTGGTCTCTGAAACGCAGAAGACGGTTAAACCGGTAATGAATAAGCAAGCCCAACCATCGACACCTGCCAGGGCGGTTGCGAATCAAACGGTACAACAGCCAAAAGAGGAAGAAAAAGAGAAAGTAAGAGAGAATAAAAGCGAAAAAATTTCGGAAAAGACGGTTACTGCAAAGAAAAAATCCGTTCCGACCGGCTCCTTGTCAGAGATTAAAAAACTAGCTCGGGAGCTAAAAGAAGAGGAAAAGAAATCAAAAAGTAAAGCAAAAGTTCCTTCGTCAAAAGAGGTACACAAAGGTGAGAATGTTGATGTTTTGGTGGTTGAAGATTATCCGGTAACACGACTCTTACTAAAACGCATGTTGGAGCGTCAGAAAGGTTGGAAAGTACGCGAAGCGGAAGACGGATTAAAAGGTTTGGATGCCGTCAATCGGAAAATGCCCGATGTAATTTTGCTCGATTTGATGATGCCCAATATGGATGGCTATGAATTTTTAAAACATTTACGCAGTGATCCCAAAGGTGCCGATGTTCCCGTTCTGATTATTACGAGTTTAAACGGAGCTGAAAATGAACTGAAAGGGCTTGAATTGGGCGCCGATGATTTTGTTACCAAGCCGATTAATATGACTTTATTGGTAGCTAAAATCCGTCGTCACTTGCATTTAGGGGGTACGGAATCGATTCAACCCCAAAAGAATGATAACCAAGTAACCAATTCCGTAACACCCTCTAATGGCGAGAGCCATCCTGCCGAAAAAGCCGAAGAAGAATTAAATTTAAGGCTGTCTTAAATGGATGTTTTAAACGTAACAATATTTATCGTCGGTTTGTTATTCGGAAGTTTTTTGAATGTTTGCGCTTATCGCATTCCGCGCAAAGAAAGTATTATTTGGGGACGTTCGCATTGTCCCCATTGCGGTCATGTTATCCCTTTTTATTACAATATCCCGTTAATTTCATTTATCCTTTTAAAAGGGAAATGTCATTATTGCGGAGCAAAGATATCTTGGCAATATCCGATTGTCGAATTGTTAACAGGGCTGCTAACTTGGGCTTTGTTTTTAAAAATGGGCATAAGCTATGCTTTTATCTTTTATTTGATATTCATTTATTTCTTAATCGTTATTGCCCTTATCGATTGGCAGACAAAACTGATCCTAAATAAAATTTTATTGGTAATGTTAATTTTGGGGATCGTTGTTAATGCAATCGGTCATGTCATCCCATTCAAAGATGCAGGCATTGGCGCTGTGGTTGGCGGCGGAACGATGTTTTTAGTGGCTTATTTGGGCAATCGGATTTTTAAGAAAGAAGCCATGGGAATGGGTGATGTTAAGTTAGCTTTTGTAAGCGGATTTTTTCTCGGATGGCAACTCATTTTATGGGCATTGTATTTGGGGTTTGTAATCGCTTTGTTAGGCATTGGATTAATTTGGCTTTTGCGACGTAATCGCATACCCAAACAAGTTCCCATGGGGCCGTTTTTTGCTTTGGGGTTTGCCTTGAATTTATTCTATGGCCGGGAATTACTAGAACTTTATTTTAAATTATTTAGCTGATAAATAACGAAGGTGAAATATGCCGAATTTTAAATATCGTGCTTATGACGCAGAAGGGAAGATTGTAGAAAGCACCATTTTGGCCAAAGACGAAGATGATGTGGCTCGTCAATTGGACGAATTGAATCTTGTGCCTGTTGAGGTTAATAAAGTCGAGTCAAAAGCACATCCGGCAAAATTGAAAATGCACGTGAAAGACGATGCCGTGCTATTATTTACCAAGCAGCTTTACACGATGTTAAAGGCGGGCATTCCGATTTTATTAGCATTGCAAACCGTTAAAGAGCAAACCAAGAATGAAAATTTTAAACATATCATTGAAGTTATTTATAGGGATATTGAACAGGGAAGCAAATTTTCCGATGCCCTCCAACAATTTCCAAAAGTATTCTCCCACATTTACATCAACGCAATCAAAATCGGTGAAGTTAGCGGAACTCTAGAAGAATCGCTTCAATATATGCACCAATATATGGAAAAAGATTTACAAATTCGTAATGACGTTAAAAAAGCCTTTCGCTATCCCATGTTCGTGGTGATAGGCATTATCGGGGCATTTTTTGTTTTCGTTACTACGGTTATTCCGAACTTTATTCCCATGTTCCAAAATACGGGCCATGCCCTTCCGTTACCGACGCGCATTTTACTCGGAATTTACACATTAATGACTCAATACGGGTTAATCACTTCTTTGGTATTGATTGCCATAACCGTTGGCTTGGTTTATTATTTCAAAACCCCGAAAGGGAAAATGTGGTTGGATGAAACCTTGCTCAAATTACCGATTGTGGGTCAGTTTCTACAAAAAGTCATCATCGCACGTTTTGCCCGTCTATTTTACACTATGAACCGCACCGGAGTCAATATTACCGAGTCGTTGAAAATTATCCAAAAATCGTTAGGAAATGCGGTTTACAATAAAGAAATAGAAAAAGTCTCCGAAAATATTATTAAAGGTGAAAGCATTGCAGACTCCCTGAGAAAAAGCAGATATTTCCCCGAACTATTGGTTGACATGGTTTCCATCGGGGAAAAATCAGGGTCATTGGATGATATGTTATTAAGTGTTTCGAACTATTTTGAAGAAGAAGTGAATGAAATGGTTGAAAATATGAGTTCCCTAATCGAACCCATTATAACCGTAGTATTGGGGGGTATGATTTTACTGTTAGCCCTAGCATTGTTTTTACCCATGTGGGAAATGATGAATATAATAAAGTAATATAACCCATGTTCAACTAACTTTACCAAAGGAGGTGCCAATGAGGTCCCTATCAAATCAAAAAGGTTTCACATTAATCGAACTAGTCGTGGTTATTGTGATTCTTGGCATTTTAGCCGCCATTGCCGTTCCCCGGTATATGGACATGACCAAGAACGCCAATGCCGCACGTGATAAGGCGAACGCCAAAGCTATTGAAGCGGCTATCATGATGAAATTTGCCAACGAAGTAATGGCCGATCCCAACTACACATTAGCGAAGGCGGTCCAAGCTTACAAGGCAAATCCCGGTAGCTTTTTTGCCGATGGAAAGGTTCCTAAAAAATCTGACGGAAGTAATTTCTCTGTGAGCGTTTCGGGAAGCGGTGCGCTTGTAGTCAAGTGACGCCATTATTCCATTATTGAGACTGTGCGGAATTTTCCGTACAGTCTCTTTTTAATTTAGATTAAGGTGCCGTACAATGAAATTGGTAGATATTTACAAACGAAGTAAAATACATTCGGAAGAAGGTCTTACCTTAGTCGAATTAATTGTTGTGCTGATCTTAGTCGGATTGATTTTTCCGACTATTTTTTCATTGGCGGGTACGGCTTCGGTTAAAGCAACCAAATATATGTATATGCAAGAGGCCAATTATCTTGCCGAAGAAAAAATAGAGGAAATTGTCGGCTACAAAGAACAGCATTGGGACTGGTACAAGCATATCAATAAATTTGTCGGTTTGGAAAATTTAAACCGCGGATTTGTGCGCAGTGTAAGTGTCCAAAAGTTGTCTAATTGGGGCAAGGCGCAGATCGATTGTTGGGAAGTTGTTGTTACGGTAACCCATCCTCAAATTAAGAGCCCCATGGTCTTAACGATCAGATTGACTAAATATTTTGAGTACGGGAAATAGTCGAAGTCAGCCATGTTAAAGAAAAATTCAAAATTGTTTTTTAAAAAAAACGAAGATGGATTTACGCTCATTGAGCTAATTGCCGTAATCATAATTTTAGGAGTGATTTTAGGCATTGCTTACGGGGTGATTTTGCTAAATGCCCGCACTTTCCAATATCTATCCGATACCATTGTAACACGTTGGGATATGCGTAAGGCCATGGATGTTTTAAGAAACGATTTACAGGAACTGGATGCAAAAAAAATCTTCGGCCCGTCCTTGACCCCGCATTCCGGCAGCAAACTTTATTTTAAAGATATTGACGGTCACCAAGTGATGTATCGTTATTTGAATAAAATGTTGTTAAGAAAATCAACCGGATGGGGGCACGGCCATCATCATGGCTTTGGTTTTGGAATGTTCGGCGGTTGGGATATCTTGCTTAAAAATCTGGAAAAACCGCCGTTTCGGTTTCTGGATCGGGATATGAATGCGACAAATAATGCTAACAAACTAGCGTACATAAAAGTGACATTCGTTGTGAATAATAACGGTAAACCGCCTATCTACATGGAGAATCTTTTTTATTTAAGAAATACAGCGCCTTTGGCACCGTAAAAAATTCGTGTAAAATAAAAAATGCCGAGAGAAAAGATGAGAGCCAGGCTTAATAAAAATAATAGGGATAAGCGACATCCGTTCAGGGTGATTCAGCCCGTAAAAAATGAAAAGGGTATTGTCCTTATTGGTTTATTGATTTTCATCTTTTTTGTCGGCATGATCGTTTTAAGCCTTATAAAATTATTAACGGCCGAAGCAACCCTGCAGGTTATCGATATTAATAAGAAACGCGCGCTTTATGCCGCCCAATCGGGCATTGAATATGCCATGCGCAGTATCAATGAATATGCGGTTCATAACAGCTCTTTGTTTGGTGTTAATAATTACAGTGAGGACTTAAATACGGGAAGCGGGACGCATTGCGTAATAACCATAAAAATCACAGGTCCGAAAAGTTTTAAAATCACAGCGGTAGGATACAGTCAGAACTATGCACAAAAAATTGAAAAAAAAGTAAATTATATTGATGTAGCCAAATATGCGGTTTACGCTACGGGAAATGTAAAATATATTCGTACCATTCCCTATGGCCGGATCTATTCTCACGCCAAATACATGCCTTTATTTGATCAGGATTACCTGATTCAATTAGCTAAGCCCAAACATTACTATCCCAAAGATCTTTACATCAATACGATTTTTAGTTTTACAAAAGATTTTGTTTATGTGGGGCGCGATTTAACCTTTGGCATTTTTAACTGGATTAATTCCGGTAATTTTGTTGTGGGAAGGAATGTGAAAATTCGTAGTAGCTTTGGCATCTTTGGGGCAACATTTGGTACGATTTATCAATTTAATTCGGGAAGTACCTTCTTGTGCCAATGGCAATTTATTTGGAGAGCTTTACAAGGCGGCATAATTACAAACGGCAATGTTTACGGGACCAATATCCCATGGTTACCTTTTCGTTTGTCGGTATATTACAATCGCAATAGAATTACGAAACTGTTGCGTTATTCGGTAAACGGAGGCCCCCTAATTTACACCACAGGCGAGTGGCGATTACATTAATTTAGAAGGATCAGATTTATGAAAGACCCGAAGGAAAAAGCGTCGGAAGATGTAAGGCCGGAAGCACCATTGGTCAAAGATCTGCGGAAAAAATTAATGCAAAATGCAAATAAAGTATCCAAAACCGTTAATGATAAAAATAAAAATGCAGCGGCTGATGTTGATAAAGAATTAAAAAAAGATGCCATCGAACAAGGTAGTACTCCAAAAGTTGACGGGAAAGCACCCTCTGTTCATGGAAAAAGCACTCCTGATATTCCCAAGCAAGCTAAAAGCAATGTGCCGCCCTTCGATACAAAACCTGCGGAAAATTCTAACAGCAATATTATTGACGTTAAAAGTTTTAGCGAAAATTTTTATGCTCCCTTCCCTTTAATCAAGAAGTTGAATAGTCGCCGGTGTATAGCACTTGATATTGATGTTGACAAAATACGCTATATTGTAGCCAAGAAATCAGGGGATTTAATTAAAGTTGAAAGTTGGGGTATCCAAAAGTTTCCAACGGAAATCACCCATCGATTTAAAGCGCTGCAAATCACCTTAGAGCATTTAAAGCAAAAATTGTACAAAAGCGGCAGTGAAGTTCGGGTTAGTATTTTTAGCACGGAATTTATGATTAAGCATGAAGTTTTTCCCTACATGAAGAAAAAAAGCGAACTGGAGCGCGCGATTTTTTACAAGTTCAGAGAGGAGATAAAACATTACAAAGATGAAAAATATACTTGGGGATATGATGTTTTAGAACAATTTGAAGAACAGGGCATTAAAAAAATTCGCGTTCAGGTTGTTTTCGCCCCTTGGGAAACCATCAATCGCTATGTTTATATTTTTAAACATTTAAAATTACCCGTAGAGCAGCTTATTCCCAGACCGGCCGCACTTATTGCCGCCTATGATCGAATGATCGAAACGCCTAAATCGGATTTATTGATTAATATCTCTTATGACTTTACTCAAATCATGTATTTGAAAGGCGGGAAATTAGAGTATATCCGCAATTTGGGAATCGGGGCGCGAAATCTTGAATATACCATTCACAGCGATGACGGGCGAATTTCCATGGATCAAGCTGTTGAGCAATTGGATAGTTCCCAAGCAAAACAAGAAGAAGAGAATAAAGAAAGTATCCTGCGCAAGCGTTTATTGGAAAAATTAAAAGATTTAAAATCGAAGCAGAATCCGGTATTGCATACGTTTTTTTCCGAAATATTACGTTCGATTGCATTTATTCAAGGGAATGATCGCCATAATTATATCGACCGAATTTTATTGACCGGTTACGGCATTCAGAAAGAGAGTTTGGTACCTTATCTTAAATCAAGATTAAATATTCCGATTTTTGTGATTTTCCCCCGGCTGGCCGATCGACCTCTTTCGGAGCAGATAAAATTCGGTGAGTTTTTTACGACTGTCGGAACCCTGCTGCAAAAATATGACGGTTTTAATCTATTACCTAAAAAATTTAAAGAACGCACCTCATATCGAAAATTAGGCTATTGGTTATATTTCATTATTTTCTTAACCACACTCATTGCGGGTTACATGAGTTTTGTGCAATATAAATTGTACACAAAGCAGGCAGCGTTGGTTCGGGAAAAAGAAAAAGAATATATCGCTTTAAATCCTTTTGAGCAATCTTATAAACAACTTCTCCAATTAATAAGCACTATTAAAAAGCAGAACGCAAGTTTGAAAAGCCAGGTGGAAGCACAGCCGCCCATTCTGGAAATGATGCGCCTGTTTAGTAATATTACCCCGAAAGAAATTCGTTTAAATGCTTTTGTCTTTCGTAAACTTGAATCCGGCGGTAAGTTGGCAAATGAAGAGGCCATAAAAAATATGGCGAAATATGCCGTTACCATTGAAGGAGAAATTCAGGGAGATTTTGTTAACGGAGATGTTAAGCTGATTAACTTTATTAACAGCCTTGATAATTTAAAGTTTTTTAAATCGATTAAACTGGATCATAAGGAACGGGATCAGCAGAAAAAAGTCATTACATTCGGCCTGACATTGAAATTTTAAGGGAACGAATATTATGAGTAAAAAACGATTTTATACGATATTGACGGTTTATCTATTGCTGTTATTTACATGGTACATGTTTATCTATTTGCCTCAAGTCCAGGCGCTGGACGAGGTTAATACAAAACTAAACGAAGTTAGTCAGCAAGTTGCTATGGCTAGAAGAGCACAAATCAATTTAAAAAATATAAAAACGCGTTTTCAAAGTGAACAGAAAGAATTACAGAAAGAAAAAGATAAATTTATTCGAAAAGATGAATTGGGCAAAGTGACTCAGGAATTGCGTAGATTGGCCGATAAATATGATCTGAAGTTAACGGATTTTTCCCCTGGATTTAAAGATTATTTCGATGCGGAAAAGAAATCCATTGTGCCGCTGCCGTTAAGCATTTCCTTTATCGGGCGGTACTTGCAGATCGGGAAATATATCGAAAGTTGGGGAAGCTTACCGTTTTACATAATTCCGGAGGAAATTACCCTGCAACGGGTAGATAATAACGGATATGATATTCAGGCTGTGGTCGAAGCAAAACTTTACACATGGAATGAGTAACGATGGAAAAAATCCAATTAACCAAGTCACAAAAGATTTTGTTTATTATTTTGGGAATTGTTCTTGCTTATGCCATTTTTGATTTTATGTCACATAAAGACACCTACGTGAATTTTTATTCCGGCAAGGAACAGGAAAGCAGCGCACCGGCCAGTAACTCTAAAGCGGTGGCACAAAAACAAGCCGATCAATTACAGGCAAGCCTTTTTTCCAAATGGGGAAGTGATCCTTTTTTGCACGAAATGAAGATTGAAACAAAGAAAAAGCGTAGAAAAAAAATTTACCGTCCACATTTTAAACTTAAGGCTATCAGCTATCGCACGGATGGCTCCGTCGCTTTGATTAACGATCGGATTGTGAAAAACGGGGATGTTATTAACGGTTATAAAGTTGTGAAAATCGATGAAAAGAGAGTTGTGCTGTGGAATGGTAAACGCAGGATCGTTTTGAAATTGACGAATATGTGAGGAGTTTTTTAATGAGAAAAATTATAAGACTTACACGGGTTGTTGTACTTTTATTGGTCCTAATTTCATTCGCCCAATCCGGGAATTTGGACAATGTATTGCAACAGAAAGTTTCTCCTACCTTTATGGGAGTAACGTTAAAA
>JALWEA010000374.1 GCA_027039465.1 Calditrichia bacterium
GCAAATGAAGTAGTGCGCAAATGGGTTAAAATAAAGCAAGCTTTTATGAACTATCTTTCGGATCGTATGTTAAACAAACAATATGCGACGTTTAAAGAGAAATTGAAACTCATAACCGAAACATCCCATTCGAAAATGATTGTTTGGGCTAAGTTAATGAGCCGATACGGATATCATCAAAACCTTAATCGGTTGTTTGAAGACGAGGTAACATTTTTGCCGCGTTTTCAAAAAGCCGTGCCGAATTTTGTGCGCAATATGCAACTTATCTGGTTCCGTTCGTCCGAAATCGACAAGGATTTGGTAAAGGAATTACAGAAGCAAAATATTGAAAACGGCGTTCGCATATTCGTGCAGTAAAATTGCAGGAAGGGCGGTTTAAAGGCTTTACGTATTTTGGCGATAAGAGTCATTGGAAATATAAAACGAAAGCAAACGAAGGAGGAAACAGAATATGATCAGTCCGTTTATTTTTAGGGAATATGATATTCGCGGTGTGGTAGGTAAGGATTTAACCGACGAAGTTGTAAATTTGTTAGGAAAGGGCATCGGAACCTACCTTGTGCGTCATGGTGTTAAACGCATTACCGTTGGCGGTGACGTGCGTCTTTCGACCGAACAATTGCGTAAACATTTAATGGAAGGATTGCGTAGTACGGGGATCAATGTTGTCAATCTGGGGCAGGTTCCGACACCGGTGCAATATTTCAGCATGCACCGCATTCCGGATGTGCAGGGCGGTGTGATGATTACCGGTTCGCACAATCCGCCCGAATTCAACGGTTTTAAAATCACCATGAACAATGCTCCTGTTTTCGGGCCGATGATTCAGGAGATTCGGGAATTGATTGAAAAAGGCGATTTTGAAAAAGGAAACGGCGGTTACGAAGAGCAGGAGATTATTGAAGATTACATCAGTTACATCAAACAAAATATTAAACTGGAACGTCCGGTTAAAGTGGTGTTGGATTCCGGGAACGGTGCGGCCGCATTGGTGGCGCATCGCCTGTTGAAAGAATTGGGCGCGGAAACCATTGATTTGTTTGATACGCCGGACGGCCGATTCCCCAACCATCATCCCGATCCAACGGTTGTAAAGTATATTCAAACTTTAATCAAAACGACCAAAGAAAGCGATGCCGAATTGGGCATTGGCTACGACGGCGATGCCGATCGCATTGGCGTTGTGGACGAAAACGGCGAGGTGATTTGGGGCGATAAGCTGATGATTATTTTCAGCCGCGAAGTTTTAAAAGAACATCCCGGCGCGCCGATTATTTTTGACGTAAAATGTTCGCAGGCTTTACCGGAAATGATCGAAAAATTCGGCGGCAAGCCGATCATGTCCAAAACAGGGCATTCCAATTTAAAGCAAAAGATGAAGGATCTAAAAGCGCCTTTGGCCGGTGAGATGAGCGGCCATGTCTTTTTTGCCGATCGCTATTTTGGCTTCGACGATGCCATTTATGCCTCGGCCAGAATGGTCGAGCTGGTCTCGCGCAGTAATAAAAAAGTATCCGAACTGTTGGCTGATGTTCCTAAATATTATTCAACACCGGAAATTCGGGCCGAAGTGGAATCGGACGAAGTAAAATTTAAGATGGCCGAAGAAGCGGAGAAATACTTCTCGGAACACTACGATGTGATCGCCATCGACGGCGTGCGTATTCAATTCGGCGACGGGTGGGGATTGGTTCGCGCATCCAACACACAACCGGTATTGGTATTGCGTTTTGAGGCCCGAACGCCGGAACGGTTAAAAGAAATTCAAGATATCGTGGTAAACAAATTGAAAGAGTTTGGAAAAATTAAAATTTAAGTGTGAAACGGTGTCAAGAACTTCGATCCCCTTTTCGGTTCCTTCCGTGAAGGGGATTGTTTTGTTTTGGAGACCACTTTTTGAAAGCGAGGGGGGAATGAGGCTAATCTATTGTTGACATGTTGTGGCGCGTTCGCCCCTACAAATCCGGCAGAATCACTCGGGAACCGGACGCTGTCAAAGGCAACCAGTTGTCGAATAATTGTGACTGAACAAATCATATACGTTGCTAGTTAGGAGGAGATTGCTTCACCCGTTCCTTGTTCGCAATGACAATCCTATACGAATAACGTTTTCCCATTTAGCCATTCAACAATTTAACAATTTAACCATTTAACCAAGCAACCCATACACTCTTAACCCTTAACCCTTAACCCTTTTCCCACTCTCCTTATTTTTTGAAAACCCCATTTTAAAGTGGAATTTTTGCGCTATTTTTCATAAAATAAAAACTTAAATAGGCCCAACCAAATCAGGAGAACATCATGGAAAAACGGACGAAGTTTTCAATCTGGTATTACATTACCATTTTTTTACTGATTTTATTTATTGAGTCCTTGTTTTTCTCAAAGCCACAGGTAAAGGAAATTTCGTATAAAAAATTCAGAGATTATCTTGCTCAGGGGAAAATAGAAAGTGTGGTATTAACGCAAGATAAAATTTACGGAATGCTAAAAGCTCCGAAGGATTCCCTTAAAAAAACAACCGCCGAGAAAGGGCAGGCAAAAGAATTAACGGTACCGCGTAAACATACGCCGTGGCGTTTAAGATGGGAAGAATATGAAAAGGAGTACAAAGAAAAAATAGCCCGCGAATTTTTTGTGATTCGGTTGAAAGACGATAAATTGATCGAAGATTTGCAAAAGGCGGGAGTTGACTATCGTGGTAAAATCACCAGCGACTGGCTGAAAAATCTCTTCCTGGATTGGATTATTCCTTTCGGGTTTTTATTCTTCCTGTGGATTTATCTGTTCAATCGGATGGGCAAAGGCGCAGGCGGTGTTTTGAACATAGGCAAGAATAAAGCCAAAATTTATGAATACGACCCGGAAAAACGTGTAACCTTCAAAGATGTGGCCGGTATCGATGAAGCAGTCGAGGAAGTTAAAGAGGTCGTAAACTTTCTTAAAAATCCCGAAAAATATACACGATTGGGAGCTCGACTGCCCAAAGGTGTTTTGCTGGTCGGCCCTCCGGGAACCGGTAAAACATTGTTAGCACGTGCCGTGGCCGGTGAAGCGGGCGTACCGTTTTTTAGCATGAGCGGCTCGGATTTTGTGGAAATGTTTG